>NZ_JBEYUZ010000012.1:174520-189441 GCF_040643755.1 Streptomyces sp. NPDC047079 | reverse complement strand
TCCTGATCCGTCAGAATCACCTCGACCGTCGGCCGACCCATACGCGCCATGAGCCCAGCCTACTTCTATAGCGAAACAAGGACTCAGGACACTAGGACGGCCATGCAGATGGCATGAGTGGCTCCGAGGTATCCGGTGCCTATGACGGTGAGGCGGGGCGCCGGCTTGTCACAATCAAGCGGTTCCACGGCGTCGCTGGGCGACGGGACAGCGATGGCTGCCAATGCTCACTCCACAAGTCTTAACGGGTGGTGGAGGAACGAGTAGCCATCAGAGTCGGACCTACCGGTCACCGCCTGTGCTGGCCCGCTGGACTAAGCGTCTGCCAAGGCACCAAATGGCGCCCCAGGTCCACGACACATGGCGACACCACGGACACCCAGTGTCAAAGTTGAACAGACTTACAGCCCCCAACCAGGCAGACTCCCCCCGCCCAGTTTGCGTCTCGCCCCCCAAGCTGTTGAACGCGCATCAAAGTAACCCATGAATCGGACTTGTGTTGAAGGTGTGAACAGCCGTAATCATGCTGTGATCATTCAGGCCTACGCCTTCGACGTTCGGCTCCGGCCGGACACCGCCGACGCCGAGCTGACTGACCTGATGAACTGAGCGATCAGTTACGCGATCGACACCGTGCCCGTCAGCGCAGGCTGAGCGTCGACAGGCGGAGACCGCCGCTCAGGACCAGGTACACGTCCCGGCGGCCCTTCGCGGCGGCCGTCAGCGGGGCCGTCACCGTCTCGTACGTGTACGGCGACGACGTGCCGTCGAAGTGGGCCCTGCCGGCCAATGTGCCGGTGGGAGAGCCGAGGCGCACCTCCAGCGTGCCGGAGGCGCCTGCCAGCCGGGTGGTCAGGGTCGACGCGCCCGAGCCGAGCCGTGTGTCGGCGAACTTCAGCCACGCCCCGTCGGTCGTCGCGGCCACCGCCGTTCCGCGCGCCTTCGACTCGTCCACCAGGCTGATCGCGTCGTAGTCGTCGAAGTTCTCGGCGCGGGTCACCTTCGACAGGTCCCGGGGCGGGATCGTCTCGCCCCGAATCGTGAGCGGCGCACGCGCGCGGATGTCCGCCGACGACGCGCCCACCATCACGTCGTACGTTCCTTTCTCCACCACCCACTTCGAGCGGGTAACGTCCCAGTGCGCCAGGTCCGACGTGCGCAGCTGCAGCCGTACCGTCCTCGTCTCGCCCGGCTTCAGCGGCACCCGCGCGTACGCCTTCAGCTGCTTCAGCGGCTGCTTGTCGCGTGACACCCGCTGATGGACGTACAGCTGCACGACCTCGGCGCCCGCCCGGCTGCTCGTGTTCGTCACCGGCACCTCGTACCCGTCGTCGACCCGCTTCAGCTCGCCGTAGCGGAAGCTCGTGTACGACAGTCCGTACCCGAACGGGTACAGCGGCTCCCCCTTGAAGTACTGGTAGGTGCGGTCGGCCTTGACGATGTCGTAGTCCAGGATGGACGGGAGGTCGGACTCCGACCTGTACCAGGTCTGCGTCAGGCGGCCCGCCGGGTTGGCGTCGCCGTACAGCACATCGGCCAGTGCGTTGCCTGTCTCCTGGCCCGCGTGCGTCGTCCACAGCAGGGCCGAGAGCTCCTTCTGCAGGGAGGCGAGCGTCGTGGGGTAGCTGTTCTCGACGACCACCGCCGTCCGGGGGTTGGCCCGGTGGACGGCCTTGACCAGGGCCTCCTGCGACGGGGCGAGCCCCATGTCCGTACGGTCGTGGGCCTCGCGCCCGTTGATCGAGGGCATCGATCCCACGACCACCACCGCTGTGTCCTTGCCCTTGACCGCGGCGACGGCCTCGTCGACGCCACTGCGCACGATGTCCTTCGTGTAGTGCGCGGCCTTGTCCTTGTCGACCAGGCCGAGCGTGCCGTCGTCGCCCGCCGGGCCGAGGTAGACCGGGTTCGACCACCAGGACTCGCCGGTCTCGTAGCCCGCGTACCGCAGAAGGTACGTCCCGTCGTCCTGGCGCTCCAGCCTGAACTGCTGCTGCACGAACCAGCCGTTCGGCTGCGTCTGGTCGTTGACGAAGTTCGACCAGTTGTAGCCGACGTACTTTCCGTTGGCGGCCGAGCGGAGTGTGACGATGCCCGATCCCCAGTCGAACACGTCGAACTGAGAACCCGGCCCCGACGCCGTGGTCTCCTTCAGGGCGGCGCCCGCGTCGCCCGTCCCCGCCGTGACGTACTTCCCGGTCGCCGTGTCCTTCAGCGCGATGCGGTCCACGCCCTCGCTGCTCGCCACGGGGGTGCCGACCTTCGGGACGCCACGATGCGGCGGGTCAGCCCTGAATCCGCTGGCACCCGGGCAGGCCCTGGCAGGACGCCGTCCGGCCGGGGCCTGCTGAGCCTCGAAGACCAGCTGTAGCGGGCGCTGCGCCTACAGATCCGTGAACGCGAGGGGGGATGATCCGCTCATGCGCGTACGACGAGAGGTCCGCTGGGTCCTTTGGGGGCTGTGGCTTGCGTGTCTGGTGTTCTCCGTCTGGTTCTTCGCGGAGGTGATCATGCTGTTCCTGCAGGCCGAGTCGTGGTGACGCGGGCGGGATGGTGGTCGGTTCGGGAGCGTCGGATCCTCGCCGAGGCCGGCGGCGTCACCGCGGCATACGGGTACAGGGCGTTTACAGCACCGACGCTCCACGGTCACCCCTGACGACCCGGTCGACCGCGCGGCCGATCTGCTCTTCAGCTTTCCGACGCAGTACCGGGCGGGGCTGGGTCGTCGAGGCGCACGACGCAGGGCGCGAACGCGCCGCGTTCACTTGTCAGTCGCCGTGATCGGCGGTGGCTGCCTGGCCGGTTGCGAGGGGAGATCGAAAGGGTGAGGGTGGATAGGGAACACAAGTCCGAGTGCCGAAAGGAGCTTCTGATGGAAAAGCGAAAGGCCGGACTGTACGCGCTCGACCTGACGGAAGCGCGCTGGACCAAGAGCAGCAAGAGCAGCACCGCGCCTTACTGCGTCGAGGTGGCACACCTTGGTGACGGAGCGGTGGCGGTCCGTGACTCGAACCACCGGGAACTGCCGCCGCTGCGCTTCACTGCGGAGGAATGGGCAGCGTTCCGAGACGGCGTGCGCGAGGGCGAGTTCGGCTAGAGCCCGTTTCGCCGCCAGCGGGAAGGCGATGTGCTGGGGGCGGTCGGTATGCCCGCGCAGGCTCCGCCGGGGCCGCGCCGCACCGCCGCGGCGATCGCCGACGCTGTGCACCACCCGCCCGGCATCCGCGTCCGGGACCTGCCGATCACCCTGGACGAACTCCTCCAGTAGACCCCCGACGGCGGCTCCTCGTCGACCCGGATCCGCCGCCGGACCGCATGCCCGACTGGACGGCGGGCTGGACGCCGGGCGCGATTCCTCCGCATGGCCCCGGCGCGGCTCGGCCCGGTCGTGGGGCTCGCTGGTTAGCTAAAGGCTGGTCAGGTCTTCGGCTGAGCGAGGCGGACATGGGCGACGTGAACGAGGTCAACAAGAGGATCATCGGTGAGTTCCGGGCGCGGGGCGGGATCGTCTCAGGCCACTTCGAGGGCAAGCATCTGCTGCTCCTGCACACGGTCGGCCGCCGCACCGGCCAGGCGCGGGTGAACCCCCTGGTGTACGCCGCCGACGGCGACAGTCTCCTTGTCTGCGGCTCCTCGCGCGGTGCGGACAAGGACCCTGCGTGGGTGGGCAACGTCGCCGTCATGTCCGAGGTGACCATCGAGGTGGGCGAGCGCGTTCTGCGGGCGACGCCCACCGTCGTGACGCATGCGTCGCCCGAGTGGGAGCGTCTCTACCGGATCTGGTCGGCGTACTGGCCCGAGAGTGTGCAGTACGAGACCAAGACGTCCCGAAGGTTCCCCATCGTGAAGCTGGAGCCCGTCGCAGTGGGGCCCGCCTCCGTGGGGGAGTCCGGGCCGGCTCATGGGGCCCTGGGGCACGGCGACGAAGGCCGGGTAGTGCTCGACGGGAGATGAACGCGGACCAGGTCTGGATTCTGGGTGCCACCGGCCGGTCCGGCCGGGCGATCGCCGCGCGGCTGGCGGCCGGTCCTCTGCCGCCCGTTCTGGTGGGACGCGATCCCGAGCGCCTGCGCGAGCTGGCCGGGACGCTCGGCGGCACGCCCCGGACCGTGCCGGCCGGGTCGGTCGATGCCGTCGTGGCGCAGCTCGCCCGGCACGCGCCGACGGTCGTGGTCAACACGATCGGTCCGTTCACCGAAACGGCGGCACAGATCGCCCGCGCATGCCCGCCGGGCACGCACTACGTCGATCTCGCGAACGAACTCACGGCCGTCGCTGGGCTGCTGGGACTGCGTGACGAGGCGATCGCGGCTGGACGGTGCCTGGTGACCGGAGCGGGCTTCGGCGTACTGGCCACGGAGAGCGTCGTACTGAAGCTGTGTGAGAACCGGCCTCCGGCGACCCGTGTGAGAGTCGACGCGCTGCCGATGACCGAGTCCGCGGGCGGCTTCGTCGGCTCGGGCCTGGCGGCGAGCATCGTCGAAAGTCTGGCGCTCGGCGGACGCCGCTATGAGCACGGCCGGCTCGTACGGGCCAGGCTCGGGGCCGACGCCGAGCGCTTCGCCCTGCCCGACGGATCGACGGCGCACACGCTCGGCGTCCCGACCGGTGAGCTGGAGGCCGCCCACCGGGCCGGCGGTGCCCCTTTCGTGGTCGCCGCGTCGGGCGCGCTGCCGTCCGGGTGGGCTGTGCGCGCCGTCCTGCCGGTGGCGGCGCTGTTGCTGTCGCGGCCGGTGCTCCGCCGCACCGCCGAGCGCCGGCTCGCCCGGGTTCCCTCGCGCGGGCGGGGTGGGGAGTTCTCCTGGGCGCGGGCCCGGATGTGGTGGGCCGACGGCCGTACCCGAGAAGGGTGGCTGCGCACGGGCGCGGCCATGGAGTTCACCGCCGCGGTGGGGGCCGAGGTCGCGAGCCGTCTGGCCCGGGGCGAGGGCCGGCCGGGCACCCACACACCCGGATCGCTCTTCGGCCCGGAACTGGCCGTGAAGGCGGGCGGCACGTTCCTCCTCGACGAACGGGCCTCTCTCGACGAACCCGACCAACCCGGCTAACCCGACGGACTCGACGGACTCGACGGACTCCACGGACTCCACGGACTCGACGAAGCAGCGGCGAGATCTCCACGACCCGGAGCAGCGTCCGGCAGGGCTGGCCGCCGAGCGGGCGCGGCCGGCACAGTGCCCGCTATGGATGACCTGCCTCCCGGCGCGCTGCTGGTATTCGACCGGACCGAAGACCTGCTCGCCTTCGAGTCCTCCGCGCACGCCACGAACTACCTCGAGGCGATCGATGTCGACGAGGGCGAGTACACGGCGGCCTACACGCCCGACGGCCGGGTGCTGGCACTGAGCGCCCCGGAGCCCTGGAAAGGGCCCGTCGTCGTGACGAGGACCGACCGATCCGACCCGGCGGACCTGGAGCGAAGGGTGGCCCGCTACTGGCAGGTCCATCAGAAGGGTCAGTCCCCTCGCGACCCCAGGGACACCGCACGCTTCCTGATCGCCAGGGACAACCGGCCGCGCGAGGGATGGCTGAATCGGGTCACCCATCTGCTGGGACGGACCCATGCGCAGCGCGCGCCGAGGAGATGAACCCGCACGGCGTGAGCCGAAGGGATGAGCGTGCGTGCAGGCGGGAACCCGCATGGCGGGCACAGTCAGACGCTTGCCGCTTGCGCGACTACAGAGTGAACTCCCGGCGCGTGTCGGCGTGGATGTCGCCGCCTCCCGGCGCCAGGCCCTTGGGCGATAATCCGGGGCATGGCCTCACCGCCCCTCCTCTTCGCACTCTTCGAACCGCACCGGATCGGCTGCGCCCGGCGACCGCCCTCCGGGCCCCGCGCCACCGTGCCGTCCGCGGACGCGCAGGCCGCCGCGTGACAGTCCCCGAACCGCACCGGCGTCTGCTCGCCGACGTCCTCGCGGTGGGCGCCCCGTACCCCCTCGCGATCGCCGGTGGCTACGCGGTCCTCGCGCACGGCCTGGTGGACCGGCCCAGCCGGGGCGTGGATGTCGCCACGGAGAGCCCGGACCCGATGGAGGACATCGCCTCCGCCGTCCGGGCCGGTTTGGCGCAACGCGGCTGGCTCATACGCTCCCTGGAGGCGGACCCCCTCTCGGCCCGGCTCGTCGTCGCCGACCCGGTCTCGGGCGAGGAGAGCGAACTCAACGTCCTCAAGGAAGTGCTGTGGCGTCCGCCGGTCCCCACGGAACTGGGTCCGACCGTCTCCCTCGAGGACGCCGTCGGGACCAAGGTGCGCGCCCTCGCGGACCGTGGTTTCGCCCGGGACCTCGTCGACGTGTACGCCGCCTCGGACCGCTGGAGCCGTGCGGAACTGGAGGAACTCGGCCGGCGCCACGCCCGTGACACCTTCGACCTCACCGATCTACAGGCCCGGCTGACCGGCATGGAGTGGGTCGACGACAGGGAGTTCACGGCCTACGGCGTCGACGGTGACGCGATCACCGAACTCCGGCGGTGGGCACAGGAATGGGCGGACGACATCGCGGAGCGGCTCGCCGAGTCGGAGGAACCGCCGGAGGAGTGAGGTCACCGCTTCCGTGGGGCAAGGGGGCAAAGGGCAAGGGGCCACGGCCTCTGACTGGTCCCACGCTCCGCGCCCGTCTGCCGTTACGTCAGGTGGCCGATCCGTTCCGTTTCTTGACGAACTCATAACGCGGCGGCCGCATCCGGTGATCCGGTCCGCGGTGTCCACTTGGGTGTCACTCATCGACACCCTGTGAGGGAAGTGAAGTGCCATGGAAGGCACCGTCGTCGCGGTCGTGCTGGTGGCCGTACTGGCTCTGGTCGTGCTGCGCAGTGGGATGCGGGTGGTCAACCAGGTCGAGCGTGGGGTCGTGTTCCGCTGGGGGAAGGCGCTGCCGCACCACCGGCAGCCGGGCGTCACGTTCCTGATCCCGTTCGCCGACCGGATGCGGAAGGTGAACGTGCAGGTGGTGACCATGCCGGTGCCGACGCAGGAGGGCATCACCAGGGACAACGTCTCCGTCAAGGTCGACGCCGTCGTGTACTTCCGGGTGACCGACCCCGTGCGGGCCGCGATCGAGGTCCAGGACTACGTCTTCGCGGTCGGCCAGGTCGCCCAGTCCTCACTGCGGTCCATCATCGGCAAGAGCGACCTGGACGACCTGCTGTCCGACCGGGAGCGGCTGCACGAAGGGCTCGCTCTGATGATCGACAGCCCGGCGGCCGGGTGGGGCGTGCACATCGACCGGGTCGAGATCAAGGACGTCCAGCTGCCGGAGTCGCTGAAGCGGTCCATGTCCCGGCAGGCCGAGGCGGAGCGCGAGCGGCGCGCCCGCGTCATCACGGCGGACGGCGAGTTCCAGGCGGCCCAGCAGCTCGCCAACGCCTCCCGGATCATGTCGGACACACCGGAGGCCATGCAGCTGCGACTGCTCCAGACGGTCGTGGAGGTGGCGGCCGAGAAGAACTCGACCCTCGTGATGCCCTTCCCGGTGGAACTGCTGCGGTACTTCGACCGGGCGGCTCGCCAGTTCGGCCAGGAGGAGAGCCACGTCGACGACACCGGCAAGGGACGGGCAGCCGGGGGCGGGAACCCCCGATCCGTCGATCCGCGCCTGTCGACGGCGGTACCCGCGCCGACGAACGAGACCGACGGCACCGGCGCCTGAACCTCCGGGGTCCCGGGCCTGCCCGGCCCGGGACCCCGGAGCTCTCAGTCCCGCCGGGCGCCCTGGCCCGGACGCCGGACAGGACGCGGAAACGGGCCCGCGGCCGTCCCTCGGGACGGCCGGTGACCGGCCGCCGCCCCTGCCCACGCCAGGGTGAGGGTCGCCACGAGCGACGCCCCCGCCATCAGCGTCATCGCCGATGCGGGCGCCGTGAGTTGGGCCAGCGCCCCCGCCACGGCCGCGCTCACCCCCTGCATCGTGAGCATGCCCGCCGAATGCAGGCCGAGGGCGTGGCCGCTCAGCTCCCGCGGGGTCAGGTCCATCAGATGTTCCTGCTGGATGAGGCTCGCGCCGAAGCCGACCGAGGCGAGGGCCGCGCAGGCGGCCGCCACGGGCACCGCGGGGCGCAGCGCGAAGAGCAGGTACGGGGTCGCCAGGAGCACCAGGAACGGGATGCCGAGGCGGCGGCGCAGGGCGGGCGGAAGGAGACGGCCCGTGATGACGTCCCCGGCGAACATGCCGAGTGCCGCACATGCGAACAGCGCGCCCGCCCGGTCGGGCGCGTAGGAGACGTACAGCGATTCGCAGCCGACGACGAGGCCGTTGGGGATCCACAGCAGGAGGTAGGTCGTCCGACGGGACGGGGACGACCACAGCAGCGCGTTGGTGCGCCAGGTCTGCGCGATCGACGGGCGGCCGGAGGTACGCGGGGCACGGCGGGTCAGGCCGAGGCGGGCGCCCGCAGCCGCCGCCAGGTACAGCGCCGACGCGATCAGCAGGGTGGTACGCGGGGACAGGACCGTCACCAGGACGCCGCCCGCCGCGTATCCGCAGATCTGGAGGATGCCGTTCATCATGTTGAAGACGGAACGGCCCGGCAGATAGCCGTCCTGGGACAGGATGTCGTTGAGCAGGCCCCAGCGGACCCCGCCGCCGAGGGACTGGACCAGGCCGAGCAGCAGGATCACCGCGAAGACCGCGCCCAGCGGCACGCCGGGCGCCGCCATCGCCGCCGTACCCGCCGCGAACACCCCTGCGATGCCCGTCATCGTCGCGCGCGGTGGCAGCCGGTCCGCCGCCGACAGCAGCGTCGCCGCGCCCACGACTTGCGCCAGCTGCGGCCCGAACATGCTCACCGCGGAGAGCAGGGGCGAGTGGGTGGCCCGGTACACGAGCGTGCCGAGTGCCAGACCGCCGAGGGTGGAGGCGGCCGTCTGGAGGGAGGCGGTCAGGAAGAGCGGGGTGAACTCGCGGGTGTGGAAGAGGTCGGAGTAGCTGCGCATGGCCGGAGTCTGAGCGGGCGCCGGGGGCCGTCGTTAATGTTTCGCGTACGCGCGAAAGGTCGCGGCGGGCCGATGCGTTGGCGACGCCGAAGCGGCGATGGCGCCGAAGCAATGATGCCGTCGAGTTGGGAGGGCGTGCGCACCATGGGTCTCTGGTACGTCAACGCCGACACCCTCGCCGGAAGCCGGTTCGTGCTCTCCCCGCTCGCGGAGGCTTTCGCGAGCCTCAAGGTGCTGCACGCGGGCACCGCCTCGCACCCCGGCGAACGCGCCTGGCTGGAAGCCCACCTGCCCGGCTACCGCCGGTGGCTGGCCGACGATCCCGTCACCGCGCTGCTCGTCCGCTGCGGCCTCGGCAGGGAGTGGATCGCGGACTTCCTGACGCCCACCCCGCGGGACGGGGAGACCTTCGAGGAGGGCGTCGCCCGGGTTCGCGCCGCGTCACCGGCCGCCGCCCGCGCCCATCTCGGCCTCTCCCTGCGCGGTCCGCTCCCGGCCCTGCTGGACCGCGACGACCTGCCCGAACGCGCCGCCGAGCTGCTCACCTATGTGTGGACACACACCGTGCTGCCCTCCTGGGACCGCCGGCGCCACGTCCTGGAGGCCGATGTGGTCGCCCGGACCGCGCGGCTCAGCCGGGACGGCTGGGCGGCCGCGGTGGACACCCTGCGGCCGGGCCGGACGCGCTGGCTCGGCGGGAACCGCCTCCAGGTCAACCTCCACGCGTATCCGCCGCGGGAGATCTCCGGCGCGCAACTGCTGTTCGTCCCCGTCACCCCGCAGACCGGCTGGGTCTCCTGGGAGGAACGCGACCGGTACGCCGTCGTCTACCCGTGCGCGGGCGTGCTGGCCCAGGGACCGCACCGGGCGGTGCCCACGAGTCTCGCCGCGCTGCTCGGGCCGGGGCGGGCCCGGGTCCTGGTGCTCCTCGACTCGCCCCTGAGCACCAGCCAGCTGGTCGCCGTGACCGGGCAGGGGCTCGGCTCGGTCGGGCGCCATCTCAGGGTGCTGCTGGACGCGGGGCTGGTGGAGCGGCGGCCGGCGGGGCGGTCGGTGCTGTACTCGCGCACGGCGGCGGGTGAGGTGCTGGTCACAACGCAGCGCGGCTGACGGGGATGTCATGGGGCGGAGTTAGCATCCGCTGCATGACGACTACTGACAACACCGCCGGATCCGTCCTCGACGTGGAGATCGGCGCCCTTCAGGGCGGTCCCGCGCAGCTGTCCCAGTACGCGGGCAAGGCCGTCCTCGTGGTGAACGTGGCCTCCAAGTGCGGGCTGACGCCGCAGTACGCGGGTCTGGAGCGGCTCCAGGAGCGGTACGCGCCGCTGGGCTTCACCGTGCTCGGAGTGCCCTGCAACCAGTTCCTCGGGCAGGAACCCGGCAGCGCCGACGAGATCGCGGAGTTCTGCTCGGCGACGTACGGCGTGACCTTCCCGATGACCGAGAAGACCGAGGTGAACGGCGAGGGGCGGCACGCGCTGTACGAGCGCCTGGTCGGCTTGGAGGACGCCGAGGGGCACAGCGGGGACATCCGCTGGAACTTCGAGAAGTTCCTGATCGGCAAGGACGGCCGGGTCGTCGCCCGGTTCTCGCCGCAGACCGAGCCGGAGTCGGCGGACGTGGTGGCGGCCGTGGAGAAGGCCCTCGCCTGAGCCCACGCGAGGCCGACGCCCCGCCTGACGTCGCCCCGGGGGCCTGGGCCGCGCTTGACCTTGCCCCTGGGGCAGACGGGAGCGTCCTCGTCACCGGGCGGAAGGCGCCCGGTGACGGGGGATGACGGGCGGCGCGGGCCGCGCAGCCCCGGCGAGGGGGCGGCCGGGGTTCGCGACGCGGCGGGGGCCGGCCACCGTCAGCGCAGTTCCTCCGGGCAGGGTGTCCCCCGCGGCAGCTGGTACGGCGCCGCCAGGCGGTAGGTGCCCGCGCTCGGGGCCACGAGTTCCGTCCACTTGTCGCCCGACGCGTCCTCGGCCGTCTCCATCAGACAGCCGTTGACGTTGTCGTACGTCTTCGGCGTGCCGTCCGGGCGGTGCTTGGACTGCTCCGTCTCCTGCGGCGGCTTTACCCCCTTGCCCTCCGTGTCGACCAGGCCCAGCCAGGGCGAGTACGGGATGCGGATGAGCACCCGGCCCGCCTTCTTCACCTCGATCGTCAGCTCGCCCTGGTCCGCGCGGTCGACGACCGCCGGGGGATCCGCCAGGGGGACCGGGTCGGTCACCGCGAACAGCTGCCAGTTGGCGTCACCCCAGATCTGCCTCAGGTACGGCATGCCCCGCTGGACCAGCTGCCGTTCCCGTTCGCCGCCGTTCCCGTCCGGTTCGTCCTTCGGCAGCACCACGTAGTGCACCGCCCAGCGCTGAAGCCACGCGTGGTAGTTCGCGGAGTTGAGCGTGTCGTCGTAGAAGAGCGGGTTGCGCTCCATATCGGCCTGCCGGTTCCAGCCGCGGGCCAGATTCACATACGGCGCCAGCGCCGACGCCTCCCGGTGCGAGCGCGCGGGGACCACCTCCACGCGGCCCCTCTCGGCACCCACCACCTGGAGCTGGTTCACCAGCGGGGCCAGCTCGCGCGCCCAGGACGCCGCCGGGGTGGTGTGGATGATGTCGTCGACCGTCTTGATGCCGATCCAGGTGGTGAAGCCGGCGAAGGCGATGACGGTGACGTACCACTTCCGGCTGCGCGGCACCGTGAACGGCAGCGCCGCGACCAGCGCCACGCCCGCGAACAGCATCGCCAGACGCGTGATGTTCGAGCCGATCTGGGAGCTGATCAGCCAGACGAGAACCACGGACAGCCCGTACACCGCCGCGGTGATCCGTACCGTCTTCCACTCCTCGGGGACCAGGAAGAAGACGAGGACCGAGTAGAGGAGCGGCAGGATCACCGACGCCCACGTCATCGGCTGCGTACCGGAGAACGGGAACAGCCAGGAGGAGAGGCCCACCACCGCGGCCGGGGCGAGGCCGAGGGCCCATGCGCCCGGGCGGCGGCTCTGCAGGAACAGCGCCACCGCGACCAGGCCGACGAACAGGCCCGCCACCGGAGATGACATCGTGGCCAGGGCGGCCAGCGGGGCGGCACCCAGGGCCTTCGCCCAGCGTTTGTTGCGCCAGCGGTACGGCCAGCAGAAGACACACGCCGTCGCGCCCAGGGCGAACATCGTGCCGAGGCCGAACGTCACCCGGCCCGAGATGGCGTTGCACAGCAGCGCGAACACCCCGGCCAGAGCGGGCCACCACGGCTCGCGGACCGCACGGCTGCGCATGAGGATCAGCGTCAGCAGCCCCGCCGAGATCGTCCCCGCGATCATCATCGTCGTACGGACGCCGAGCACCGACATCAGATACGGCGACACCACGCTGTACGACACCGGGTGCATGCCGCCGTACCAGGCGAGGTTGTACGCCGAGTCCGGGTGCCGCCCGACGAACTCCGCCCACGCGTCCTGCGCGGCGAGGTCACCGCCGCTGTTCGCGAATGCGAAGAACCAGACGAGGTGCAGCAGCCCGGCGAGGACCGTGACGGTGAGCACGGGGTGCCTGCGGGCCCGTTCCGCGCCGCGCGAGGACCTCAGACGGGCGAGCAGGGTGTGCCGCCGGGGAACCGTCGCACCGTCCTGGGCGGAGGGCTCGGGGCCGGCATCGCGCGCCCTGTTGCCGGTCCGGGCGCCGGGGCCGTCCTCAGGAGGCGTGGTCGGTTCGGGGCACATGGTCGCATCAGTGGCGGGCTCGGCCGGCGGTATTCGCGGGCCCGCGCTCCGGTCCGGATGCCGACCCCGGTCGGCGTCGTCGGCATGTGTCGGCTCCGCTGTGGCCACCTGAAGGCACTCCCCGTGTCCCGTTCCGTTCGCCCCGCGTCCGGTTCCGCTTCCGCCCCGCGCCCGGACACCCGTAAGAGTTCCGTCACTGTTCCGTCAGGGTTCTCTCGGAGGTCCGTCCCGGGCCAGACTTCGCGGCTCTCGGCCTGCCCCGGTCTCGCGACGCTAGCACGCACCCCGTCGGCGGGCTCCCGGGTGGGGGCCGCCGACGGGGTGCGCCACGTCATACCTGCCGGACGGGGCGTACGGCGGTTCAGCCCAGTCGGGTGAGCTTCGCGCCGTAGCCCGGCTCGGCGAGGTCCTTCTGGAGGGCGACCGGAATCGTCACCGCGTGGCGGGAACCGTCGCCGACCGTCAGCTCGCCGACCACCGTGCCGGCCTTCGCCTGGTGCGGGACCGCCTTGCCGTGGTCCCCGATGGACAGCCTGGTCCGCAGACCCGGCCAGCCGATCGCCGTCATGTTCCGCGTGGCGACGACCGGGGTCCTGCCGCCCAGCTGGTCGTCCACATACCCGACGACCTCGCCCTTCTTCACCACCGTCGCCGTGGTCAGGCTCTGCTGGACCTTGTCGATCAGCTTCTGGCTGTTGGTCAGCGCCAGCTGGAGGCTGTCCCAGACCCGGCCGGTGTGGGCGTCCTGGTTGAGGACCGCGCCGTAGATCGTCTGCGTCTTGCCGTCGACGACCTTCGTGGCCGCCCACACCAGGTTGCCGCCGGCCGGGGTCGACGAACCCGTCTTCAGACCGATCACACCGACCTGCCTCACCAGCAGGTCGTTGTTGTTGTAGATCGTCCCGGTCAGGCCGGGGATGTCCGCCTTGGCCATGCCGACGATGTCGCGGAACACCGGGTTCTGCATGACCTGCCCCGCGAGCTTCAGCTGGTCGACGGCGGTGCTCACCGTCGACTTGTCCAGGCCGCTGGGGTCGGTGTACGTGGTGTGCTTCATGCCGAGCCGCTTCGCGGCGGCGTTCATCTTGCCGACGAAGGTCTTGCCGTCCGAGTCCCAGCGGGCGAGCAGCCGCGCCGCGTTGTTCCCGGACGGGATCATCAGCATCTGCAGCACCTGCCGCTCGGTGAACTTCTGCCCCTTCTTCACGGCCGCCGTCGACTCGTCCTCGTTCTTGGACTCGTCCTCGGCCTGCTGGTCCACGGTGATCTCCGGGCCGCCCTCGTTCCCCTTGAGCGGGTGCTCCTGGAGGATGACGTACGCCGTCATGATCTTGGTGACGCTCGCGATCGGGCGCGGGGTCTGCTTGCCCTCGCTGCCGACCACGCCGACGCCCTCCACCTCGACCGCCGACTGCCCCTGCCCCGGCCAGGCAAGATCGAGCTTGCCACCGCCGAAGGTGTACGTCTCGTCGGCGCTCAGCCCGAGGGTCGGGGTCGGCAGCGGACGGAACGCCTGCACGATCGCAAAGATGATCACGAGCAGCACGACGAGCGGGGTCCAGATCTTGATCCGCCGCAAAAGGGTGCGCACCGGGGTCTCCGGCGGCGGCGGAGTGTTCGTCAGCTCGGCGAGCAGGTCCAGCGGGGGTTTCGGCGGCAGCGGCTGCTGGGTGGTGCGCTCGGGGCCGACCCGGGGCATCGCAGTGGTCGCGTCGGCGGGCTTCGACCGCCCGGATGCGGGCTGCGCGGTCTTCGGCTGCGCCGCCTTCGACTGCGCGGTCTTCGGCTGCGCAGACCTGGGCTCGTCCAGCGGCTTCAGCGCGACGAACCTGCTGGTGCGCTCGGAGTCGGACTCGGGCTTGCCGGACGCCGACGGGGAGGACTTGTCCGCCCACGAGGGGCCGGACTTGCCGGACTCCTCCGGCTTTCCTGATTCGTCAGCCGACTTTTCGGCCTTCTCCGACTTTTGCGAAGACTCGGACGACTCGGATGACTTGGTGGCGCCGCCGAGCTTGAGCATGGTCGTGGGCTGATCGACGGGCGTACCAGGCTCTTCGAGCGCCTCAGGCGTCTCGGAAGTCTCGGACTTGCCGGAAGCGGCGGCCTCCTCGGACGCCTTGGCCCTCTCGGACGCCTTGGCGCCGCCGAGCTTGAGCATGGTCGTGGGCTGGTCCACGGGGGGCCGACGTGGCGCCTTGAAGACGGCGGTGGGCTGGTCCACGGCGGGCTTGGACTCCTCGGCGTCCGCATCGCCCTCCGAGTCGTCCTCGGAGTCGT
>NZ_JBEYUZ010000012.1:0-174427 GCF_040643755.1 Streptomyces sp. NPDC047079 | reverse complement strand
AGTCGTTCTCGCCCTCCGTGTCGTCGGAGGAGCCGTCCTCGGCCTCCGAGTCGTCGTCGGAGTCGTTCTCGGCCTCCGCGTCGTCGGAGGAGCCGTTCTCGCCCTCCGAGTCGTCCTCGGAGTCGTTCTCGCCCTCCGTGTCGTCGGAGGAGCCGTCCTCGGCCTCCGAGTCGTCGTCGGAGTCGTTCTCGGCCTCCGCGTCGTCGGAGGAGCCGTCCTCGGCCTCCGAGTCGTCGTCGGAGTCGTCCTCGGCCTCCGCGTCGTCGGAGGAGCCGTCAGACGCGGTTTCGCGCCCGGAGGTTGCCGAGCCGTCCCCGCTCTCCCCCTCCGATCCCTCCGATCCCTCCGAGCCCTTGGAGTCCTTCGAGACCTCCCCGGCCTCGTCGTCCGACGCCGCGTGCGACTCCTCGTCCGGCCTCTCGTCCGCCGCACCCGCGACCTCCCCGGCACCCGGGTTCACGGCGTCACCGGACTCCGCCTCAGCGGACCCCGCGTCACCAGACCCCGCCGCAGCGGACCCCGCGTCCCCGGAACGGTCCTCCGCGGCCCTCGGCTCGGCTCCGGCGCCCTCGCCCCCGGAACGGTCCTCCGCGGCCCTCGGCTCGGCTCCGGCGCCCTCGTCCGTCCCGTCGGCCCGGTCCTCGGCATCGTCACCGGCACCCTCGCCCCCGGAACGGTCCTCCGCGGTCCCCGGCTCGGCTCCGGCGCCCTCGTCCGTCCCGTCGGCCCGGTCCTCGGCATCGTCATCGGCACCCTCGGCCCCGGTCTTCGCCTCCGACGCGTCCTCCGCCCCGTCCCCAGCCTCAGCCTCGGCCTCGGCCGCGCCACGCACCCAGGACGCCAGCGAAGCCCGCTGCCCCGCACCGCCCCCGGAGGACCCCTCTGAATCAGCAGAATCAGCGGAACCGTCGGAACCCCCGGCGGCCTTGGAGGTCTCCTCGCCGCCCCCGGCACCCTCGTCCACCGCCGAACCGGCGGAGCCCCTCAGCTCACGCGTGGACAACACCGCCGTCGCCTGGTCGACCCGCACCTTCCCGCCGGCCATCGCGAGCCGGGGGTCGCGGTCGCCCGCCGCCGGCCCCGGAACCGCAGCCCCGCTCCCCGACGTCGCTTCCGCCGACGACTCGTGCTGCTTCGACCTGTCGGGGGACTCGCCCGCCACCGATGCCTCCTCCTTGCGCCACGCACCCACTCGCGCGCCTTGCCGAACCATGAACCGCCGCCCGGACACCGCTGCCCGAACCATGTACCAGTGTCCTGTGTGAGGGATTGACCCCTGCGCTAGACGAGAACGACATAGCTACCGGTTCCACTACATTCCGGTCACGCACCCTCGACAGACCAATGTGAGAGGGGTCACCCTGTCATTCATCCACGCGGGGAGGCATGGATGGGCAGGAGCCGCAGAACAATTCCGGAAGAGCTTCTGCTGCTGGCACTGGACCCGACCACGGGTACCACTGCACAGCCGCAGTCACTCGACCTCGGTCTGGCCGGAGCACAGCTAGTGGAGCTGGCGCTGGCCGGACGGATAGCCCCGGACGGGGATCGTATCGCCGTGGTGGTACCACGGCCGACTGGAGATCCGACTCTGGACTGTGCGTTGGAGTTGCTGCGCAGGCGCGGCGCTCCGGTACGGGCCGTCCACTGGATCGGCGGGCCACGTCTCGGGCTGCGCCAGACCTACCTTTCGCATCTGGAGCGGTGCGGCATGGTCCACGCCGTGGCGGGCCAGATGTGCGGGGTGTTGCCGACGACGCGCTACCAGGCGACGGACACGGCCATCAGCCGGGAGATCAGGGCCCGGCTCGATTCCGCGATCCGCACCGGCGTTCCGCCGGACCCGCGGACCGCGGCGCTCGCCGCGCTGGCCCATGCGGTCGGTCTCGGCAAGCACCTGTATCCGGGCAACGAGGGACGCTCGTCCCGCTCCCGGCTGCGGGATCTGATCAGGCACGACCCCATGGGCGGTCTCGTGGCGCACGCCGTGATGGACGTCCAGAACGGCGCGGCGGCGCAACCGCGCCGCAGCCCGGCCCCGGCCGGCCGCCAGGCCACCGCGGCCAGGCCCGCGCCGGAACCCGCCCGCGGTGTCCCGATGCAGCCGCACCACGGATCCATGGCACGCGTCGTGGCCCACTGAGCCGCAGTACCCCGGCCCGGCAGGACCACGGCGGCAGGGCAGGCCGAACCGGCTGCACCGGTACGGCCGAAACCGCAGGACCCGGCGCATGCGCGCCGCCCCGAGACCCGGTTCGGGAGCCGCCGGCCCGCGCGGGGCGGTGAGACCGTACGTCCCAGGACGACACGGCCTCCCCGCCCCGCGCGGCCGCATTCGGGCGCCATCGGCCAAGTGGCGCCCAGGGAGCGCATATCCGCCGTTTTCCAGCGGTGGAAAGCACCTTGGTGGCAATCTGCTCAGCAGCAGATACGCAAAGTAGAGGCAGGCAGCCGGAGGTGCACGTACGTGGCGTCGAATGTCAATCCCACCGTCCGGCGGCGCCGACTGGGG
This sequence comes from Streptomyces sp. NPDC047079, assembly GCF_040643755.1. Lineage (NCBI taxonomy): Bacteria > Bacillati > Actinomycetota > Actinomycetes > Kitasatosporales > Streptomycetaceae > Streptomyces > Streptomyces sp. NPDC047079. The sequence goes on along the minus strand of NZ_JBEYUZ010000012.1, from coordinate 171,915 downwards.
CAGGAGCTGCGCCGGCTCCGTGAACTGAAGGGCATGACCGCCGAAGAGGTGGCCGAACGGCTACTCGTCTCCCAGTCGAAGATCAGCCGGCTGGAGAACGGCCGCCGCAGCATCAGCCAGCGCGACGTCCGCGACCTGTGTGGGGTCTACGAGGTCGAGGACCAGCGCGTCGTCGACTCGTTGATGGAGATGGCGCGCGACTCCCGCCAGCAGGGCTGGTGGCATGCGTTCGGGGACATTCCCTACAGCGTCTACATCGGCCTGGAGACGGACGCGGAATCGCTGCGGGTCTACGAACCCCAGGTCATCACGGGGCTGTTGCAGACCCGTTCCTACGCCGAGGCCCTCATCCAGGGGGCGCTGCCCGAGACGTCGGCCACGGACATCGAGAAGCGCGTACAGGTGCGGATGCGGCGCCAGGAACGCATCGCCGCCGAGCACAACCCGCTGCGACTGTGGGTGGTGCTGGACGAGGCCGCGCTGCGCCGGGTCGTGGGCGACAACCACGTGATGATCGAGCAGCTGGAGCACCTCGGCGAGATGTCCCAGCTTCCGCATGTCACCGTTCAGGTGCTGCCGTTCGGCGCGGGCGCGCATCCCGGTCTCAACGGTCAGTACGCGATCCTGGAGTTCGCCGACGCGGCCGACTCGAGCGTCGTGTATCTCGAGGGCGTCACCAGCGACCTGTATCTGGAGAAGGCCCACGACGTGCAGAAGTACGCCGTGATGTACGAGCATCTGCGGGCGCAGGCGCTGAGCGTGGAGGAGTCCCGCCGGTTCATCGCGGACGCGGCCAAGGACTACGCACGGTGACACCATCGGGGCCCCGCGCCACAGGATCGCGGATCATACACCAGCGAAACCTTTAAGCGGAAGGCTTGACTGGAATGTGCCATCCGGTCGAGTGAATGCCCCCTCCGGGGCGGGAAGTTGCCGAGTAGCTTCGATCACGCCATCAGCCAAACAAGTTGGCGCGAATCGCATCGCGGGCACCGACAGGGCCCCCGGTGCGAGGACAGCAACTCAGCAACTCGCTACCGGAGTGAACATGGCCGTTCTTCAGGGGGCCACGGAAACGTGGACCAAGTCGTCGTATTCGACGGGCAACGGCGCCTGCGTCGAGGTCAAATCGCCCCTCGCGGCGGCGCTCGCCGTGCGCGATTCCAAGGTTCCCCAGGGGCCCGTCCTGGCATTCCCGGCGGCAGCCTGGAACGCCTTCGTGACGTCGATCAAGTAGCACCGCCCACCCCGACTCCACCAGCAGCACCGACAAAGCCCTCTCGACTGGCTCGCCGTCCCGGCCGAGGGGGCACGTCCTTTTCTTCAGGGCTCAGCGAAGGCCGCTCACGTAGCGGTCCGTCCCCGGCACCGCCGGCATGAACGGCGCCACCAGCTCCGCCTTCCCCGGCCCGGCTTCCGCCACCGCCCCGTCCAGCCGCGTGAACTGCGCCTCCCAGCACTGCCTGGGGTCAGTCTCCGGGAACGAGAACGGGGTCACGCGGGTGTTGAACCGAACCGACCCGCCCCGATCGGTCATCTCGCATCTCGGCCGCAGCCCGGCCGGTTGGCGTAGCTGTATGTCCCAGGTCTCCCCTCCGGGCCGCACGGGACCCGCATCCCGTAGGCCCGTTCCGGTCGGCTCCGATTGCGATCCATCGGATGTCCGGCGACTGGCGAAGTGCCTGCTCATGGTGTGGTCCGCGTCACGAGCGCGACAACCTGCGTACGAGTCAAGAGGCAGTAAAATCGTTCGACTTACTGACCTGCGTTCATATCCATGACCAGGAAAGGTCTTGACCGCCCGCCTGACCGGCGGTTCAATCCCCGAAGTCCCCGCTCCCGCACGGGGGCGCCGCCCATGTGTGCGTACTGGCGAAGTGCCGTCCGGTATCTGCAAGTTCACAAGGCGGACCCCTGGAGGGGGCACATGAACGGTCTCGACTGGGCCGTCCTGGTCGCGTACTTCGGCGTGATGACCGCGATCGGCGTCTGGTCCCACAAACGTGTCGACGACGTCGGCGACTTCTTCACCGCGGGCGGCAGGATGCCGTGGTGGCTGTCGGGCATCTCGCACCACATGTCCGGTTACAGCGCGGTGATGTTCACGGGCTACGCCGGCATCGCCTACACCTACGGCATCACCTCCTACGTCACCTGGGCACTGCCGATCGCCATCGGCGTGCTGATCGGCGCGAAGCTGTTCGCGCCCCGGCTGAACCGGCTGCGCTCCCGGCTGCACGTGGCCTCGCCGCTGGAATACCTGAAGGACCGCTACAACGTGCCCACCCAGCAGGCCCTGGCCTGGTCAGGCATCCTGCTGAAAATCGTGGACGTCGGAGCGAAGTGGGCCGCGATCGCGACGCTGCTGAGCGTCTTCACCGGGGTCACCCTCACCCAGGGCATCATCATCACCGGCGGCATCACGGCCGTGTACTGCACGATCGGCGGTCTGTGGGCGGACGCGCTGACCGAACTGGGCCAGTTCGTCATCCAGTTGCTGGCGGGCGTGGCGATGCTGATCATCGTGTTGAACAAGATCTCCGACCAGGGCGGTCTGTCCAAGGCGCTGGACTCACCGAAGCTGGCGGGCCACGGGCACGGGTTCGCCGGCCCGTACCTGACGGTCTTCTTCATCGCATATCTGTTCATCAAGCTCTTCGAGTACAACGGCGGCATGTGGAACCAGGCCCAGCGCTACATGGCCACGGGCAGCGCCCGGCAGGCGACGCGCTCCGCCCTGCTGTCGGCGGGCCTGTGGTTCGTCTGGCCGGTCATCCTCTTCATCCCGATGTGGCTGTCCCCGCTCCTCGTCACGGCGAAGAAGCCGGATGGCTCCGACGCGTACGGCCTGATGACCGAACAGCTGCTGCCGCACGGCCTGCTGGGCCTGGTGGTCGTCGGCTTCTTCTCGCACACGATGGCCATGTGCTCCTCCGACGCGAACGCGATCGCGGCCGTGTTCACACGGGACGTGGTGCCGGTGATCTCGAAGGCGGCGCGGGCCTGGAACGCCCGGACGGGGCTGATCGCGGGCCGGGTCACCACGGTCGCCTTCCTCGGCCTGTCGATGGCGGTGGCGACCCAGGTCAACTCCCCCGCCTTCAAGGACATCATCACGGTGGTCATCAAGTGGGTGGCCGGTCTGATGGGCCCGATCGCGATCCCGTTCATCCTGGGCCTGCTGCGCCCGCTGCGCAGGTCCGGCCCGACGGCGGCGCTCGTCAGCTGGGCGGCCGGCCTGCTGGCGTTCTTCTTCGTCAACTACCACCTGGACTTCTCCCAGCGCACGGACGTGAAGCTGGAGAACCAGGTGGCGCTGCCCATGGTGATCTCCCTGGTGCTGTACGTCCTGATCGGCCTGGTGAAGCCGGAGGACACACCGGGGCGGGACGCGATCATCGAGAAGGTGAACACGGACGACGACGGGGCGACGGCGACCGTGCCGGCGCCGGGCGCCGCACAGCCGACACCGGGCTCCGCACAGCCCGCACCGGGTGAAACCAGCCCGTCCGGGGCCTGAGGACGAGGCCGTTCAGGCCGAAGGGGGCGGGGCGCGTATCCTCGGGTGGTCTCTACGCCCGGGGGTAACGCGCCAGCCACCCCGGGGACGATCCGCTCGGTCCGTGCAGCGCGGCGCCCTGCGTCATCTCCATGGCGAAGTCGTCCGCCAGGAGCAGCATCGTGGGGCGGCCCTCCAGCTCGGCCAGCCAGGCCGGCGGGATGGCCGTCTCGCCGTGCAGGGCCCCGAGCAGCCCGCCCGTCAGCGTTCCCGCGGCCCCCGAAGGCCCGCCGTGGTTCACCGCCAGACACAGCCCGTGACGGACGTCCTCCCCCACGAGCGCGCAGTACACGGCGACCGCGAGCACGCCCTCCGCCGTACCGGCGCCGGCCAGCTCCTCGATCCGGGCGGGCGTGGGCATCCCCTGCCGCACGGTGCCCAGCGCACGCTGCAGCGCGTCCGCGACCGGCTGCTGCTCCGGCCGCGGGGCCAGCAGCGCGAGCGAGCGCTGCACGGCCGCGTCCAGGGTCTCGCCGCGGGCCAGCGCGTGCACGATCACGGCGTACGCGCCCGCGGAGAAGTACGCGATGGGATGCCCGTGCGTCTGCGCCGCACACTCGATCGCGAGCTGCAGCACCAGTTGCGGATCCCAGCCGACCAGCAGCCCGAAGGGCGCGGAGCGGGCCGCCGCCTCGGGGCCCGCCTCACCGGGGTTCTTGGGCACCTGAAGGGTGCCCATGGTGTCGTCGCCGAGCCCCAGCAGACAGGCCCGGGCCGGGGCGCGGCGCGCGTACAGCCACTCCTCGCGGGCCAGCCAGCCGTCCTCCGCGCGGCGCTCGTCGGGCCCCCAGTCCCGTTGGGTGACCGCCCAGCGCAGATACGCCCGGTGCAGATCGGTCGGCGGATGCCAGGCGCCGGTGTCACGGCGGACCTGGGCGCGGATGAGCCCGTCGACGGTGAACAGGGTGAGCTGGGTGTGATGGGTGATCGCGCCACGCCCGCCGGGGCCGACGGCGAGGTCGACGAGCCCCTCGGGCCCGTGCGCCTCACGGATCTGCTCCAGCGACATCCCGTCGACCGGAGCGCCCAGCGCGTCGCCGACGGCCGCCCCGAGCAGCGCGCCGCGCACCCGGCCGCGGAAGTCCTGCTGCTCGGTGCGGCCCCAGATGGCACCGGCTGTCGCACCCACCCCAGGCCTCCTCACGGCACCGCCCGCACGTCCGACGCGCAGCACTGTAATCGAACGGGGACGGCCGCTCGGGGCACCGGAACGTCATGCACACCACACTTCGGTGCCCGAAAATGATCTAGGAGCCGTCCGAAGGCCTCTCCATAGTGGGACCATGGCCGATACCAGAACCCCCCACGCCCCGCCCGCCCTCCGCGTCGCCGCCACCCTCCTCGTCGCCACCGTCGCCCTGTACATCGCGCTCGTCGCGTTCGGGAACATCACCGACTTCGGGACCAACCAGCAGTTCGTCCGCCATGTCCTCGCGATGGACACCACGTTCAAGGACGACGACCTGATGTGGCGCGCGATCACCTCCCACGCGGCGCAGGACTCCGCCTACGTCGCGATCATCGCCTGGGAGACACTGGCAGCCCTGGTCCTCATCGCCGCGACCTGGCTGTGGGCCCGCCGCCATCCGCGCGCCCGGCTGTTCTCCACCGCCGGCCTGTCGATGCTTCTGCTGCTGTTCGGCGCGGGCTTCGTCGCGATAGGCGGGGAGTGGTTCGCGATGTGGCAGTCCAAGACGTGGAACGGCCTCGACGCGGCCACCCGGGTCATCGTCCTCACCGGAGTGGTCCTGCTGGCGACCCACCTGCCGGGGGCGGCACCGGAGGACAGCTGACGCCACCCTTCCGGCTCGGGTGACCTTCCCTCCCGGCCGTGCGTCCGCGGCGAGGCGGCCCGGAGCCCGAGGCAGGCACCCGGCGCTGTGCCCCGGGCCTTCCCGCCTCGGGCGTCACTCCAGGACCGGCAGCAGCTCCGGAAGATGGCCGTCCGACGCCGCCGCCGCGCGCCGCCGTTCCTCCGGGACCTCGCCGTAGAGCGTCGTACGAGGCTTGGCCGGACGCCCCGCGGCCTCCGCCACCGCGACCAGCTCCCCGACCGACTTGTACGAGCCGTACGAGGAGCCCGCCATACGGGAGATGGTCTCCTCCATCAGGGTGCCCCCCAGGTCGTTGGCACCGGAGCGGAGCATCTCCGCGGCGCCCTGCGTGCCCAGCTTCACCCAGCTCGTCTGGATGTTCGGGATGTGGGGGTGGAGCAACAACCTCGCCATCGCCGTCACGGCCCGGTTGTCCCGCATCGTCGGGCCGGGGCGGGCGATGCCGGCCAGGTAGACGGGGGCGTTGGTGTGGATGAACGGCAGCGTCACGAACTCGGTGAAGCCGCCCGTCCGCTGCTGAACGCGGGCGAGGGTGCGCAGGTGCCCGAGCCAGTGGCGGGGCTGGTCCACATGGCCGTACATCATCGTCGACGACGACCGGATGCCCAGTTCGTGGGCGGTGGTCACGACCTCGATCCAGGTCGCCGCCGGCAGCTTGCCCTTGGTGAGGATCCAGCGGACCTCGTCGTCCAGGATCTCCGCCGCCGTGCCGGGGATCGAGTCGAGACCCGCTTCCTTCGCCGCCGTCAGCCACTCCCGGATCGACAGACCGGTGCGGGTCGCGCCGTTCACCACCTCCATCGGGGAGAAGGCGTGCACATGCATTCCGGGAACCCGGGACTTCACCGCCTTCGCGATGTCGAAGTACGCCGTACCCGGCAGATCGGGGTGGATGCCGCCCTGCATGCACACCTCCACCGCGCCCACGTCCCACGCCTGCCGGGCCCGGTCCGCGACCTGCTCCAGCGACAGCGTGTAGGCGTCGGCGTCCGTGCGGCGCTGTGCGAACGCGCAGAAGCGGCAGCCGGTGTAGCAGACGTTCGTGAAGTTGATGTTCCGGGTGACGATGTAGGTGACGTCGTCACCCACCACGGACTTCCGCACATCGTCCGCGGTCCGGCACAGCGCGTCGAGGGCGGGGCCGTCCGCGTGCAGCAGGGCCAGCGCCTCGGCGTCCGTAAGACGCGTGGGGTCGTCCGCCGCCGTGCGCAGCGCCGCCCGTACGTCCGCGTCGATGCGTTCCGGGGCCATGCCCGGCGCGGCGGCCTCCCGCAGCGCCTGCCAGTCGCCGTACACCTCGTCGAAGTCGTCCCGGCGGTCGCCGGTGCGGCCGTCGGTGTCGATCGTGCGGTGCAGGTCGGTGCGGCCGGAGGAGGTGAACACCTCCTCCGGCTCCTGCCACGGATGCCCCTCGACCACCGCGTCCGCCCGGGCCAGGCCCGTCTCCGGGTCGGCGAGGGCGTCCACGTGCGGACGCAGCCGCGGGTCCAGCCACGGCTCTCCGCGCCGCACGAACTCCGGGTACACGCACAGGCGTTCACGCAGCTCGAAACCGGCCGCCGCGGAGCGCTCCCTCAGCCGGTCGATCTGCGGCCACGGCCGCTCCGGGTTCACATGGTCGATGGTCAGCGGGGACACCCCGCCCCAGTCGTCGACGCCGGCGCCGATGAGCCGCTCGTACTCGCCGTCCACCAGGTTCGGCGGCGCCTGGAGACAGGCGCTCGGGCCCATGATGTGCCGGGCCACCGCCACCGTGGCGACCAGTTCGTCGAGTTCCGCGTCCGGCATCCCACGCATCGCCGTGTCCGGCTTGGCGCGGAAGTTCTGGATGATCAGCTCCTGGATGCCGTGGTACGTCCGCGCCACCTTCCGCAGCGCGAACAGCGACTCGGCGCGCTCCTCGTACGTCTCGCCGATCCCGATGAGAAGCCCGGAGGTGAAGGGCACCGAGGAGCGGCCCGCGTCCTCCAACACCCGCAGCCGCATCGCGGGTTCCTTGTCCGGGGAGCCGTAGTGGGGTCCGCCCGGCTCGGACCACAGCCGCCGGGCCGTCGTCTCCAGCATCATCCCCATCGACGGCGCCACCGGCTTCAGGCGCTGGAAGTCCGTCCACGACATGACGCCCGGGTTGAGGTGGGGCAGCAGGCCCGTCTCCTCCAGGATCCGGATGGAGATGGCCCGTACGTAGGCGATCGTGTCGTCGTAGCCGTGCGCGTCCAGCCACTCGCGTGCCTCGGGCCAGCGGTCCTCCGGCTTGTCACCGAGGGTGATCAGGGCCTCCTTGCAGCCCAGGGCCGCGCCCTTGCGGGCGATGTCGAGTACCTCGTCCGGGGACATGAACATCCCGTGCCCGGCCCGGCGCAGCCTGCCCGGGACCGTGACGAAGGTGCAGTAGTGGCACTTGTCCCGGCACAGGCGGGTCAGCGGGATGAAGACGCTCTTCGAGTACGTGATCACACCGGACCGGCCCGCCGCCTCAAGCCCCGCGTCCCGCACCCGGGCGGCGGACGCGGCCAGGTCGTCGAGCTCCGCGCCGCGGGCCTGGAGCAGCACCGCTGCCTCGGTGACGTCGAGTGCGACACCCTCGCGGGCGCGTTTGAGGGCGCGACGCATGGAGTTCTCGGTGGGGCCGGTTCCGGAGGTCGCGGAAGTCGTCATTCTCCGAGCATACGTTTGCGGAAATCAGGCCATGGAGGGCGGACGTGTGTCTGTTCGACGTGGCGGTCGTTACGGGGCGTCACCGGCGGGGGAGGCACCTGATGTTCCGACGGCACGCGGCGGGCGATCGGCTTCCCGTGCACCACAGTTCACGGCGCGGGGCCACAGTGGCGCGTGCTACCCCTGCCCACCCCCTGTCATCCGACACGTTGGGAGCAGCAGCATGTGCCAGGACGACCACGGCATCGGCAGACGCGCACTGTTCGTGACGAGTGCGGCCGCCGCGCTTACGTTGGGAACCGTGAGCTTCTCCCACGGTCCCGCCGCCGAGGCGGCCGACAACCAGGAGACGAAGACGGTGCGCGGCACCCTGCCGGCCGGCTCCCCCGACTTCGTCTACCTTCCCGTCGACGTCCCCGCGGGCGTCCGGGAGATCAAGGTCGCCTACACCTATGACAAGCCGTCCGTTCCGGCCGGCACGCAGGGCAACGCCCTCGACATCGGTCTCTTCGACGAGCGCGGCACCGAGCTCGGTGGCAAGGGCTTCCGCGGCTGGTCCGGCGGTGCGCGCTCCGAGTTCTTCGTCCGCGCGGACGACGCGACTCCCGGCTATCTCCCGGGCCCGCTCCGCCCCGGCATCTGGCACGTCGCGCTGGGCCCGTACACGGTGGCCCCGCAGGGCCTGGCCTACGAGATCACCATCACCCTCACCTACGGCGAGCAGGGCGTCGCCCCGACGCCCCAGTACCCGCCGTCCAGGGCGAGGGGCCGGGGCCGCGCCTGGTACCGGGGCGACTGCCATATGCACTCCTGGTACTCCGACGGCCGCCGCACCCCCGCGGAGATCGCGGCGCTGGCCCGGGCCGCGGGCCTGGACTTCATCAACTCCTCCGAGCACAACACGCACTCCTCGCACGCGCACTGGGCCGACCAGGCGGGTGACGACCTGCTGATCATGCTCGGTGAGGAGGTGACGACCCGCAACGGGCACGTCGTCGCGCTGGGCACCGACCCTGGCACCTTCATCGACTGGCGCTACCGGGCCCGCGACAACCGCTGGGCCCGGTTCGCCCGGGAGATCCGCCGGGCCGGCGGCCTGGTCGTCCCCGCCCATCCGCACGCCACCTGCATCGGCTGCGGCTGGAAGTTCGGCTTCGCCGAGGCCGACGCGGTGGAGGTGTGGAACGGCCCCTTCACCCCGGACGACGAGGCGACGCTGGCGGAGTGGGACAACACGCTGGTCGCGTCGGTCCGGGAGGGGCACGGCAGGTGGATCCCGGCGGTGGGCAACAGCGACGCGCACCGCGACCCCGACGCGATCGGCACCCCGCAGACGGTGGTACTCGCCGACGACCTGACCCGCCAGGCCATCCAGGAAGGCATCCGCGCGGGCCGCTCGTACGTCGCCGAGTCGAAGAACGTCTCGCTGGCCTTCACCGCGTCGGGCGGGCACGGCGAGCACGCGGGGATCGGCGGGCGGCTGCGGGTGGACCGCGACACCCCGGTCACGGTGCGGCTGGAGGCGCAGGGCGCGCCCCGCTGCGTGGTCCGTTTCGTCACCGACCAGGGAGTGCTGTTCACCAGCGATCCGCTGCCGGTGTCCGGTTCGGGCACGGTGGAGTGGCACACGACACCGGCGTACGCGGCCTACGTACGGGCCGAGCTGCGGCACGAGGCGGCGGCGGGTCCGGTGCCGGGGGTCATGGCCGCGTTCACCAATCCGATCTTCCTGGGCCGGGAGTAGCCCTTTGGAGACGCGGCACTGGGGGCGCGCGGCCTTTCCCCGCGCCCACCGGTGAGCGGTCTGGGAGACTGCGTGAAGCGCCTCGCTCTTCACGTCGTCAGGGGGAACACGAGACCATGTCAGGCTCCGCCGACCTCAAGTACCGCGCGGTCACCGCGCTCCAGCGCCACGTCGTCAACCCGCTCCAGCGCCGCATGCCGCTCCAGACGCTCCTGGAGACCACGGGCCGTATCTCGGGCCTGCCGCGCCGGACCCCCCTGGGCGGGCGCCGCATCGGCGACTCGTTCTGGCTGGTCTCCGAGCACGGCGAGAAGTCGCAGTACATTCGCAACATCCGGGTCGACCCCCGCGTCCGGGTCCGGATCCGGGGCCGCTGGCACACGGGCACGGCCCATGTGCTCCCCGACGACGACCCTCAGGCCCGTCTGAGGACGCTGCCCCGTCTCAACAGCGCGGCGGTGCGGGCGCTCGGCACGGGGCTGCTCACGGTGCGGGTGGACCTGGACGGCTGAGGTCGTCTTCCGCGGGGAGCCGGTCCCGCCGGACGTCCGGGGGCTCCACGGTGTGGTCGTCGGCGGAGATGATCTGCGGGAGCGCCCCGCTGCTCGGTGAGGTCTCCGTGCCGGTTACCGCAGCACTGACATGACGAGTCGTCAGCCAACCGTGCCCGCCCATGCGAATCCCGGCCGTCCGACATGAGAAGACCGTGTGTGGGCCCTGTGACGCCCCCCACCACGGCTTGTGATCGCCGTCTCCCACAGCTGACGCATCCGCCATGAACAAGGCAAACTGGCCTCTCGGTTGTGGACGTTCGGCAGGGTGCCAGGGGGCAGCGATGGACGGTGTACCGCGGGTACCGGAGCAGCGGAGTGCCGAGGAGTCGGCGGCTCTGCGCTTCGGCGTGCTCGGACCGGTGCGCGCCTGGCGCGGGCGGGAGCCGATTGCCACAGGCTCGCCACAGCAGCGCGCCCTGCTGGCCGCGCTGCTGCTGCGAGAGGGACGTACGGCCACGGCGTCCGAGTTGATCGACGCGCTGTGGGGCGACGAACCGCCGCCGCGGGCACTGGCGGCCGTACGGACGTACGCCTCCCGGCTGCGCAAGGTCCTCTCCCCCGGCGTCCTCGTCAGCGAGTCCGGCGGATACGCGCTGCGCCTGCCCGACGCCCGCTCCCTGGACCTCGCGGCCGCCCAGGAGCTGGCCGCGGAGGCCGAGAAGGCGAAGAACTCCGGGGACCTGTGCCATGCCCGCCATGTCCTGAACGAGGCACTGGCCCTGTGGGACGGCGAGCCGCTGGCGAACATCCCCGGCCCCTACGCGGAGACCCAGCGCACACGCCTGGAGGAATGGCGCCTCCAACTCCTCGAGTGGCGCCTCGACATGGACCTGGAGCAGGGCTGCCACGCCGAGGTGATCTCGGAACTGACCGCCCTGACGGCGGCTCACCCGCTGCGCGAGCGCCTGCGGGAACTGCTGATGCTGGCGCTGTACCGGTCCGGCCGCCAGGCGGAAGCCCTCGCGGTGTACGCGGACACCCGCCGCCTGCTGGCCGACGAACTCGGGGTCGATCCGCGCGCCGGCCTGAAGGACCTCCAGCAACGGATCCTGCAGGCGGACCCGGGCCTCGCGGAACCATCGGCTCCGGCGCCCGAGCGCTCCGCCGTCCCGGTCCGCCCGGCGCAGCTTCCGGCGACGGTCCCGGACTTCACGGGCCGTGCCGCCTTCGTCACCGAGCTGAGCGAGGTGCTGGCGTCGGCCGAGGGCCGCGTCATGGCGGTGTCGGCGGTGGCGGGCATCGGGGGCGTCGGCAAGACCACCCTCGCCGTGCACGTGGCACACCAGGCCCGCGGCGCCTTCCCGGACGGCCAGCTGTACGTGGACCTCCAGGGCGCGGGCCCGAGGGCGGCGGAACCGGAGACGGTCCTCGGTTCCTTCCTGCGCGCCCTCGGCACGGCGGACTCGGCGATACCGGACACCCTGGAGGAACGGGCCGCCCTCTACCGCTCGGTGCTGGACGGCCGACGGGTCCTGGTCCTGCTGGACAACGCGAAGGACGCGGCCCAGGTACGGCCCCTGCTGCCGGGCACCGAGGGCTGCGCGGCGCTCATCACCTCACGGGTACGCATGGTGGACCTGCCGGGCGCGCACCCGGTGGACCTGGACGTGATGTCCCCCGACGAGGCGTTGTCGCTGTTCACGAAGATCGTGGGCGAGGAACGAGTGGCCTCCGAGCGGGAGGCCGCGCTGGACGTGGTGGCGGCGTGCGGCTTCCTGCCCCTCGCGATCCGGATCGCGGCGTCACGGCTGGCGGCGCGCAGGACCTGGACGGTGTCGGTGCTCGCCGCGAAACTGGCGGACGAGCGACGACGACTGGACGAACTCCAGGCCGGAGACCTCGCCGTGAAGGCCACGTTCGAACTGGGCTACGGACAGCTGGAGCCGTCCCAGGCCCGCGCCTTCCGCCTCCTGGGCCTGGCGGACGGCCCGGACATCTCCCTGGCCGCCGCTGCCGCGGTCCTGGACCTCCCTGTGGAGGAGACCGAAGACCTGCTGGAGTCCCTGGTCGACACATCGCTCCTGGAGTCTGCGGCCCCCGGCCGCTACCGCTACCACGACCTGGTCCGCCTCTACGCACGCGCGTGCGCCGAACGGGACGAACATCCGCCGAGCGAGCGGGACGCGGCCATGTCACGGCTGCTGGACTTCTATCTGGCCACGGCGGCCGGGGTGTACGCGATCGAACGGCCGGGAGACCGGCTGGTGGAGCATCTCCAGCCGACCGGGTCGCCCGGACTGACGTTCGCGACCCGGCAGGCCGCTTGGGACTGGCTCTACTCCGAGGCCGTGCCGCTTCTGGCCTGCGTGCGCCAGTCGGCCGAGCAGAGCACCCTGCTGCGCGCCATCGACCTGCTGTGGGCCGCCGTCGACCTGGCGGAGTCAGGCGCCAACTCCAAGGAGTACGAGGCGGCCGCCACCGCCCTGCGGGACGCCGCCCACGCCGCGGGCGACGTACGCGCAGAGGGCCGGGCGTCCGTGGTGCTGAGCAACGCCCGTCTGTTCTCCGGGGTGTTCGACCGCGCCCGCCGTGAGGCACGCGAGGCATTCAGGCTCGCCGAGGCGGCAGACGACCCGCTGCCCTCGTGCTGGGCGGCGAACATCCTGGGCAGCATCGCCTTCTACCAGAAGCGGTACGGGGACGCCGAGGAGTACTTCAGGCAGGCCATCGACAAGTTCCGCGGCTGCGGTGACGTCGCGGGGTCCGCGAGCCCGCTGTGCAACCTCTCGCGTCTGCACCTCGAGACCGGACGCGCGGACAGCGCCGTCGTGCTCGCCGGCCAGGGCACGGACATCTATCAGACCCTGGGTCACACCCTGCGCGGGGCGAACGGGCGGTACGCCCTCGGCATGGCCCTCGGCAAGACGGGCCGGCACGCCGACGCCACCGCCCAACTGGAGGAGGCCCTGCGGGTCTTCCGCGACAGCCGGCAGCGGCTGTGGGAGGGAATGACGCTCTGCCGTCTCGCGGAGGTCGACCTCGACGCGCGCCTGCCCGCACGGGCCGCCGGCAACGCCGAGATGGCGCTCACGGTGCTGCGAGGCATCGGGGGCGAGTGGCGTCGTGGACACGTCCTCACCGTGCTCGGCAAAGCGCTGCACGGCATCGGCCACTCCGGCCGGTCGCAGGTCTGCTGGCGGGAGGCCCTGGAGATCTACGAGAAGCTGGATTCTCCCGAGGCCGCCGAGGTGCGCCGGCTCCTCACGCCGATCGCGGCCGCCTGAGACCGGATCGGACGTTCATCGTTCGTTTATCGCCGCACGACACCATCTCTCTTGTCGATCCGTCGCGTCGGGGGACAGACGGACCGCCGGGTGAGGCCGCCGAACCCAAGGTCTAGGGTGGGCGCCTCGAGTGGTCCGCCCGGCCACCCTCGGGGGAGTGGCCGGGCGGACCACTCGACAGTACGACAGCAACAGCCAAGGGGAGGAAGCACCATGAGCGACACCACCGACGACCCGATCGTCAAGCCGGACAACACGCACGTCACGGACGCTCCGGCGGGCGAGGAGATCCAGCCGCTGAACACGCACGTGACCGACGTGAAGGACGGCGAGACCACCCCGGACAACACCCACGTGACGTCCGACCCCAGCTAGACCTTCTCCACACGGGGATCGGCCGCGGCGGCGCGGAGGGGGAGCCGCCGCGGCCGACGTGTGCCCTCCCGCCCCTGGCCCGTCAGCGCTCAAGCCTGCGCGGCTTCCCCTTCAGCACCTTGCCGCTCGCGTTTCCGGGCGGTTCCGTGACGATCTCCACCTGCCTCGGGATTGCAGTTCGCCATCTCGCGGCGGGACCAGGCGATCAGGTCGTCGCCGGTGGCCGCGGCTCCCGTCCTTCGCACCACCTGGGCCTTGCCGACCCCGCCCAGCCGGGCGTCCGGGACGCCGACCACCGCCACGTCCGCGACGTCGGGGTGCAGTGCGAGCAGTTGCGGTGAGCACGGCGGCGCCGGGCGGCGGCCGTCATCCGTGCACGACGGCCGTCCGCGCCCTCGCGGCTCAGGCCGTCCGCGCGGTGCCCGTGCCCTTCTCCGCGTCCAGCGCGTAGACACAGCGGTCCTTGCTGCACGCGTAGACCACGCCGTCCTTCACCACGGGCGCGCCGGTGATCTCGCCGCCCGTGGCCAGCTTCCAGCGCAGGCGCCCGTCGTCGGCCTTGAGGGTGTACAGCAGATGGTCCGTGGAGCCGAAGTGGATACGGCCCTCCGCCACCGCCGGGGAGCCCACGATGTCGCCGCCCGCCTGGAAGCGCCATTTCGGGGTGCCCGTGACCGCGTCCAGGGTGTACAGGCCCTTGCCGCTGCCCACGTGGACGTGTCCCGCGGCGACCAGCACCGGGTCGATCGCCGTCCGCGACTCCGTCGCGATGCGCCAGCGGTCGCGGCCGTCGGCCGCGTCGAGGGCGTACACCGTGCCGAGGTAGTCCGCGAGGTAGATGCCTCCGCCGGTGACGGCCGGGCCGGGCACGAAGGCCGGCGGGCACAGGAAGACCGCCGGGGCCTCGAAGTGCCAGCGCACCATGCCGGTCGCGGCTTCGATGGCCATTACCCGGGTGCCGGCCGAGACGTACACACAGCCGTCCGAGGCCTGTGTCAGGCGCACCGGGACCCCGCCGCAGGACGCCGCGTCCCCGATCGGGTAAGACCAGCGCTCCTCGCCCGTACGCGCCTGGAGGGCACGCAGCCGGGCGTCCTGCCAGACGTAGACCGTGCCGTCGTGGACCGCCGGTCCGGCCTCCGGCGACTCGAAGTCGGTCTGGGCGCCGCTGATCTCCCACAGCTTCTGCCCGTTCGACGCCTCCCACGCCTGTACGCCGCCGCCGCGGGTCCCGGTGACGACCGTGCCCCGGTCGGCCTTGAGGGAGTACACCCAGCCGTCCAGGGACAGCCGCCACAGGTCCGTGCCGTCACGGGCGTCCAGGGCGAAGAGCGTGGGGCCGTCCGAGGCGTGGACGCGGCCGTCGGCGACCGCCATCGACCAGGCGACGTCGCGTGTCTTGAAGCGGCGGCGGCCCGTCGCCACGTCCAGGGCGTGTACCTCGAAGGAGGTCACGTACACGAGGTCGTCGGCGACCGCCGGGGTGCCCCAGACGTCGTTGGACATGCGGAAGCGCCACGGGCGCCAGCCGGAGGCCGCCTCCGGGGGCGGGGGCGGGAGCGCGGGTACGGCTCCGGCGGCCCCGTTGGCCCCGGCGGCCGGCCGAGACCAGGACGCGGCGAGGCCCGCCTCCGGGGGAGGCGCCTTCACGGCGGCCGCCCGCGCGTCGGCGACCCGGGGCCCGGGGCCGATCGGCACCGACGCGCCCGCGAGGCGCACCGGTCCGCCGTCGGGCGCACCGACCGGGATCGGCACCGGGTCGCGCGAGGGCGGGGGCGGCACCGCGGGCCGTCCGCCCACGCCTCCGCCGCTGCGGTTGCCGGGGGAGGACGGCCTGGCCGCCGGGCGCCCGCCGCGGCGGGCCTCGATCAGGCTGACCGCCTTCTCGGGCAGCCACGCCGAGGCCGTACCGCTGTCATCGGAGCCCGAGCCGAAGAGGTGGGGTGCGAGCTGGGCCTGGAGGTCGGCCGGGTTGGGGCGGGCGGTGGCATCCATCTGCATGCAGGACTCGATGAGCGGGCGCAGCTCGTCCGGCAGGCCGGACAGGTCCGGGCCCTCGCGCAGCAGCATGAAGACGGTCTCGACGGGGTTGGCGCCGTGGAAGGGAGGGTGTCCGGTGGCCGCGAAGACGAGCATCGAGCCGAGCGAGAAGACATCGCTCGCGCCGGTCACGCTGCGCGAGTCCTTCGCCTGTTCGGGGGACATGTAGGCGGGTGTACCGACCGCGACGTTCGTCATCGTCAGACGGGTGTTCGATACGCCGGAGGCGATACCGAAGTCGATCACCCGGGGGCCGTCCTCCACGACGAGGACGTTCGACGGCTTGAGGTCACGGTGGACCAGGCCCGCCCCGTGGATGGACTGAAGCGCCTCCGCCACGCCCGCGGCCAGCCAGCGCACCGCCTGGGCCGGCAGCGGCCCGCACTCGGTCACTATCTCCTCGAGGGAGGGCGCGGGCACGTACGCGGTGGCGAGCCACGGCACGGCCGCGCGCGGGTCGGCGTCGACCACGGCCGCCGTGTAGAAGCCGGAGACCGCCCGGGCGGCCTCCACCTCACGCGTGAAGCGCACCCGGAACAGCTGGTCCTCGGCCAGCTCCGTGCGCACCGTCTTGATCGCCACGCGCCGGCCCGACGCCGAGCGCGCGAGATAGACCAGCCCCATGCCGCCGGCACCCAGCCGTCCCAGCACCTCGAACGGCCCGATCCGCCGCGGATCGTGCTGTGTCAGCTGATCCACCACTTGCCTGCCACCTCCCCGTACGGGTCGCGTCATCCGCCTCGTGCACGCGACCCCGTGCAGCGTCTCACCACCGCACCGCCGCGGCGGCACGCACCCTGATTCTTCCTGTCCGGGCCACCGGTTGCGAACCCGGGGGCGGATCGGGGTGTCTCCGGACAAAACCACGCCTGGCCGCTCCCGGGGAAGCGGGCGCCCGCATGATGGAACGCCCGTCACACCCCGGAAGTGCCGCCTCCGGGCGGCGTTCGAGGGCCGCCGGACACCGCCGGAGCGGCGCGGCTACCTCTGGAGCAACGCGAAGGACGCCCCCTGATTGTCCGTGACCACCGCCACCCGTCCGTACGAGGTCTCGAACGGCGGTACCTGTACCCGGCCGCCCAGGCGGCCCACCGCCTCGATCGCGGCCGCGCCGTCCCCGACGCCGAAGTGGACGAGGAAGTGGGGCGGCATCTCGGCGGGGAAGACGTCCCGGATCGGCGCGCGCCCGAAGTCTGGGGCGGCGCCCGGCCCGAACAGGGCGTCGTGGAAGAGTCCCGCGTAGAAGGAGTCCGCGGCGGCGGTGTCCCGCGCGTAGAGCTCGGACCAGGTGAAGGTGCCCGGCTCGTGCCGTTTGCCGAAGCCCGGGTGCGTGCCGGCCTGCCACAGTCCGAACACGGCGCCCTCGGGGTCCGCCGTCAGTGCCATGGTGCCGAGGCGGTCGACGGGGGTGGGCGGGACGACGACCTGTCCGCCGGCCGCCCGGATCCGCCCGGCGAGCACGGTGGCGTCGGGCGTGGCGAAGTACACCGTCCAGACGGTGGGCATCCGGCCGTCCCGCTTGCGCGCCAGCGCGGCCACCGGTTCGCCGTCCAGGCGCGCCCACACGGAGGAGCCGTACGCCTCCTCGAAGGTCCACCCGAAGAGCCCACCGTAGAACCGCCTGCCCGCCTCGACGTCAGGCAGCTGGACATCGATCCAGCAGGGGACGCCCTCCGGGAAGGCGGTGCCGTCCGGGCCCGCGCCGCCGCTGGGCAGGTTTTCGGCCATGCTGCCAAGTTAAAAGGGATTCGCACGGGGCGCGCGCGTACGCACTCCCTTCTCACCAGCCACGGAAGAACTCACGAGCCCCTGTAGTCCCCATTTGCAGTCGGCCGAATCGCGCTCAGATCACCCCTCGGTAAGCTGACGGCATGACAGGACAAGTGCGTACCGTCGACGGCCGTGTGGCCGGTCGGCGTGGGCAGGCGACCCGGCAGAAGCTGCTCGACTGCCTCAGCGAGATGCTCAGCTCCTCGCCCTACCGGGACGTCAAAGTCATCGATGTCGCCCGGAAGGCCGGGACGTCACCGGCGACCTTCTACCAGTACTTCCCGGACGTCGAAGGCGCCGTTCTGGAGCTTGCCGAGGAAATGGCCACGCACGGCGCCGCGTTGACCGAGCTGCTGGAGGGCCGCTCGTGGGTCGGCAAGGCGGGCTGGCAGACCGCGCAGGAACTCGTGGACGGATTCCTGGAGTTCTGGCGCAAACACGACGCGATCCTGCGGGTCGTCGACCTGGGCGCGGCCGAGGGCGACAAGCGCTTCTACAAGATCCGCATGAAGATCCTCAACGCCGTTACCAACTCCCTCACGGACTCGATCGCCGAACTCCAGTCCAAGGGCAGGGTCGACAAGGACGTGAACCCGGCGGCCGTGGCCGGTGCTCTCGTGGCGATGCTCGCCTCCGTGGCCTCCCACCAGAAGGGGTTCACCTCCTGGGGCGTCAAGCAGGCCGAACTGAAGCCGAATCTGGCGCTGTTGGTGTACCTGGGCGTGACAGAGAGGAAGCCGACGAGGTAGTCCTTCACCGTACCCTTCGCCCCGACCGTCGCGTCTTCTTCCCGACCGGGTCGGCTGTTCCTGCTCAAGTCCTGTCATACGGGCGGTGGTCCACTCCGGTGGGCCACCGCCCGTTGCTCATGGTCGCGTAAGGGGCAGTGGACGGTCCTCCACCACGTGTTTCATCACCAGGGTGGACGTCAGCCGCTGCACGCCCGGCAGGGTGGCCAGGCGCTCGTCGTAGAGCCACTGGAAGGCGGCGAGGTCGACGGTGGCGATCCGCAGCAGGTGTGCTTCCTCGCTGACGCCCCGGCCAGGTCCGCGCGCTCCGCCCCGGCGGCGGCCTGTCCGGCACCGCCGGGCACGGGAGTGATACTCGGGACATGGGAACGGATCTTCACAAGCTGCTCAGGTCCCTCCGGGTCTGGGACGTCGAGCTGCCCACCTTCGATCCGGCGACGGCGCCGGCGGACCCGCTGGCGCTGTTCACGGAGTGGTTCGCGCAGGCGGTGGCGGCCGGACAGATCGAGCCGCACACGATGTCGCTGGCGACGGCGGACGCCGACGGCACGCCCGACGTCCGCGTCGTGATGCTGCACGGAGCGGACGCGCGGGGGTGGGCGTTCGCGACGCACACGGGCAGCCGCAAGGGGCGGCAGCTGGCGGCGCGACCGTATGCCGCCCTGGGCTTCTACTGGCCCGTCCAGGGCCGCCAGGTCCGGGTGCGCGGACCGGTCACGGCCGCGCCCGTCGAGGAGGGGCAGGCGGATCTGCACGCCCGCTCGACCGGCGCCCTGGCCGCGGCGCTCACGGGCCGTCAGAGCGAAGCGCTCGGTTCGGCACAGGAGTTGGCGCGGGCGTCCCGGGAGGCGTGGGAGCGGGCACAGCGGGAGCCGGACGCCCCGGTCCCGTCCTGGACGCTCTACCGGCTCCGCCCGCAGGAGGTGGAGTTCTTCCAGGGGGACGCGAACCGGCGGCACGTACGGCTGGTCTACCGCCGGGAGGGCGACGGGTGGGCCAGAGGGCTGCTGTGGCCCTGAGGGTGCGTCCTGTCGCACGGCGGACCGGTGGCTACGCCCGGAGCTCCGGTTCCGGGTCGCTCGCGATGCGTCCGTGCAGATGCACGTCCCGGAAGGCGTCCTGGCGGCCCTGCTCGAACATGGCGCCGCGCAACGTCCCCTCGTACCGGAAGCCGCACCGCTCCGCGATACGGCAGGACGCCTCGTGGCCCAGGGCGTGGCCCAGTTCCAGGCGGTTGAGGCCCAGGTCGGTCAGGGCCCAGCGCGCGGCGACGGCCAGGGCACGGGTGGCGACACCCCCACCGCGGGCCTCGGGGAGCACCCAGTAGCCGACGCGGGCAACGCTCAGGACGTGGTCGATCTCGTTGACGCCGATGTGCCCCAGCGTCGTACCGCTCGCCGCGTCCGTGATCCGGAAGGAGGCGCTCGTCCCGTTCGCCGTGCCCGCCGCCTTCGACCGCAGCGACGCGCGCGCGTCGGCCCGGTCCCGCACGATCTTCAGCGGAGTGTTCCACCGCCCGAACTCCGGGTCGGTCAGCCCCCGCCACCATGCGTCCTGCTGCTCCTCGGACTCCGGGTCCCAGCTGGTCAGAAGCAGGCCGTGGCCCTGCGGTTCGGGGAAGGGGGACGAGAGGGACGGCAGGAGGTTCTTCCGGTGTATGTCGGCCATGGGGTCATTCAACCAACCGCCGTGAACCGCGATCACCGGTCCGGCGGCCGGCATTCCGTACGACCGGCGAACCGGCGCTCCGGGCACCACCCCTCCACAACCGGTCCATTCACGTCACGCAGCCCACCCGGTCCTCCTACAGCCGTGATCAATTTGCAATCGATTTCGGTCTTGACCGAGACCCATCAACCACGAGCCGGATTACGCTCCCGCTCATGGCCGACTCGACTGCTGCTTCGCCGCACCCCGTGGTGCCCGTCCACGAGGACCGACCGGTCTACGTCATCGGCGGCGGCCCGGGCGGCCTGGCCGCGGCCTGCGCGCTGCGCGCCCGGGGCGTACGGGCCGTCGTGCTGGAGAGGGCCGACCGCGTCGGGGCGTCCTGGCGGCACCACTACGACCGGCTGCGCCTGCACACCACCCGGCGCCTCTCTGCGCTGCCCGGCCTGCCGATACCCAGGTCCTTCGGGCGGTGGGTGTCACGCGACGACATGGTCCGCTATCTGGAGAAGTACGCCGAGCACCACCAGCTGGAGATCGTCACCGGGGTCGAGGTCTCGCGCGTCGAACCCGCCCCGGACGGCACCGGCTGGCTGCTGCACGCCACCGGCGGCCGTCGGCTGACCGGCAGCGCGGTCGTCGTCGCCACCGGCTGCAACCACACCCCGCGCATGCCCGACTGGCCGGGCCTCGACGCCTACACCGGCGAGTTCCTGCACGCACGCGAGTACCGCAACGCGCAGCCGTACGCCGGGCGTGACGTCCTCGTCGTGGGCGTCGGCAACACCGGCGCCGAGATCGCCGTCGACCTGGTGGAGGGCGGGGCCTCGCGGGTGCGGTTGTCGGTACGGACGGCACCGCACATCGTGCGCCGTTCGACCGCCGGGTGGGCCGCTCAGTACACGGGGATGCTGGTCCGCCGGCTGCCGGTCCGGCTCGTCGACCGGCTGGCCAGGCCGATGGCCAGGCTCAGCGTGCCCGATCTGTCGGCACACGGGTTGCCCCGGCCCGACACGGGGCTCTACAGCCGGGTCGACGAGGGTGCCATCCCGGTGCAGGACGTCGGACTGATCGAGGCCGTGCGCAAGGGGCGGGTCGAGATCGTGCCGGCCGTCGAGGGTTTCGAGGGCGGCAAGGTCGTCCACGCCGACGGCAGCCGGACGGAGCCGGAGGTGGTGATCGCCGCCACCGGGTACGTCCGCGCGCTCGAGGGGCTCGTCGGACATCTCGATGTCCTCGACGCCCAGGGCAAACCGGTCGCCCACGGCGCCCGCACCCCGCGCACCGCCCCCGGCCTCTACTTCACGGGCTTCACCAACCCGATCAGCGGCATGCTCCGCGAACTGGCCCGAGACGCCCGGAAGATCGCCAAGGCGGTTGCCCGCCGCGTGGAGCGGAGCCGCGCCACCCGCTGACCCGACCGGTACGCCCGCCCCCGGCCCCACCCCAGGGCCCCCGGGCTCCCCCCTCCCCATAACTGACACTACGTCAGTTATGGGCGCGGCTGGGCGCCCCGCTGCTGTTCCGCAAGGGCCGCTTCCTCCAGGGGGTTTCGTCCGGATCGGTTCGGACCCCGGGCCGATCCGGACGAAACCCACCGGCCCGGCGGCCCTGGCGTAACCGGTCACGCCAGGGCCGGTACGCCCGCCGGCCGGCGGCGGATCACCAGCGCCATCAGGGCCGCCGCCGCGCACAGGGCACCCGACGCGTACCAGACCACGTCGTAGGAGCCGAAGGTGTCCCGCGCGACACCGCCGAGGAACGCGACCAGGGCGGCGCCGACCTGGTGCGAGGCGAGGACCCAGCCGAAGACGATGGCGCTGTCCTCGCCGTACTGCTCCCGGCACAGGGCCAGGGTGGGCGGGACGGTGGCGACCCAGTCCAGGCCGTAGAAGACGATGAAGAAGATCATCGGTGGGTGGACGGTGGGAGCCAGCAGCATGGGCAGGAAGAGCAGCGAGATGCCGCGCAGGGCGTAGTACACCGCGAGCAGCCGGCGCGGTTCGAAGCGGTCCGTGAACCATCCCGAGGCGATCGTGCCCGCCACGTCGAAGACGCCGATGACCGCGAGCAGCGAGGCGGCCGCCGTGATCGGCATGCCGTGGTCGTGGGCCGCCGGCACGAAGTGGGTCTGGATCAGGCCGTTGGTGGAGGCGCCGCAGATCGCGAAGGTGCCGGCCAGCAGCCAGAACGGGCCTGTGCGCACCGCCGACAGCAGCACGGTGACGGCCCGGCGGGCGGCACCGCGCACGGGTTCCGGCCGGGGCACGAACTCCCGTGCCCCGTACGGCTTCTGGCCCACGTCCGCCGGGTGGTCCCGCAGCAGCAGCCATACGAAGGGCACGACCGCGAGGGCGGCGAGGGCCACCGTCACCGCGGCCGGGCGCCAGCCGTGGCCCTCGACCATCCAGGACAGCACGGGCAGGAAGATCAGCTGCCCGGAGGCCGAGGCGGCGGTGAGGACGCCGCTGACCAGTCCGCGGCGCGTGGTGAACCAGCGGTTGGTGACCGTCGCCGCGAACGCGAGCGCCATCGCCCCCGTGCCCAGACCGACGAGCAGGCCCCAGCAGAGCAGGAGTTGCCATGCCGTGGTCATCCACACGGTCGCGCCCGAGCCGAGCGCGATGACGGTGAGCGCCACGGCGACGACCCGGCGGATGCCGAAGCGGTCCATGAGGGCGGCCGCGAAGGGTGCGGTCAGTCCGTACAGCGCCAGGTTGATGGACACCGCCGCGCCGATCGTGCCGCGCGACCAGCCGAACTCCTGGTGCAGCGGGTCGATCAGCAGGCCGGGCAGCGAACGGAAGGCTGCGGCGCCGGTGATCGTCACAAAGGTGACGGCGGCGACGAACCATGCCCGGTGAATACGGGAGGGCGTCTTGTCGGTGCGGGGTTCCTCTACGGCTGCGGCTTCGGTTGTCTGGGTCACGCTCTCGAGCATCCTGGCCCGGATCCGCCCGATCGAGTGGCTCGAAAGACAGCATTCGTTAGGATCGGGCCATGACCCGTGAGCCAGCGTTCCGGCCGCACCGCGTAGTCGTCCTCGCCCTGGACGGGCTGCTCCCCTTCGAACTGGGCATTCCGCACCGGATCTTCGGGCGCCCGAAGGACGCCGAGGGACGGCATCTGTACGAGGTCCTCACCTGTTCGGTCCGGCCACCCGGCCCGGTGGAGACCGAGGCCGACTTCACCATCCACGTGGCGCACGGACCCGAGGCCCTGGCCACCGCCGACACCGTCGTCGTGCCGGCGTCCTACAAGCTGGGCCCGGTCTTCGAGCAGGGTGTGCTCACGGAGGAGCTCGCCGCCGCGCTCGCGCACATCCGTCCCGGCACCCGGCTCGCCGCCATCTGCACGGGTGGCTACGTCCTCGCGGCCGCCGGTCACCTCGACGGGCGGCCCGCCACCACGCACTGGGCCGACGCCGAGCACTTCCAGCGGATGTTCCCGCAGATCAAGGTCGACGCGGACGTCCTGTTCATCGACGACGGCGACGTCCTGACCTCCGCCGGCGTGGCGGCCGGGATCGACCTGTGCCTGCACATGGTGCGCCGCGACCACGGCACCGCGGTCGCCAACGAGGTGGCCCGCCGCACGGTGGTGCCCCCGCACCGCGACGGCGGCCAGGCCCAGTACATCCACCGCCCCGTGCCGGACCCGCAGCTGGCCACCACGACCACCGCCCGGGCCTGGGCCCTGGGCCGCCTCCACGAGCCCATCCAGCTGCGCCACATGGCGGAGCAGGAGTCCATGTCCGTACGCACCTTCACGCGCCGCTTCCGCGAGGAGGTCGGCGTCAGCCCCGGCCAGTGGCTCACCCAGCAGCGCGTCGAACGGGCCCGCCACCTGCTGGAGTCCACGGACCTGACGATCGAACAGGTGGCGCGGGACGCCGGCTTCGGCACGGCCCAGTCGATGCGCCAGCACCTACAGGCTGCGCTCGGGGTCACACCCACCGCCTACCGGCGGACCTTCCGCACCGGTGCCGGGGATCCGATCGGCGACCGGGGCGCCGACGGCCGGGATCGCGCCGCCGCCTCCGTCGGCCAGGGGTGAGGCCCGACGCCGGCCACCCTCTCCCCATGCGCCGACGGCCGTGAGCGCGAGTTGTCCACAGCCTGTGGAGAAACGGGACGCTACACGTTTCGGCTGTCCGCGATGCCCGAACCCTTCACCGGGGCACGGGAACACCCGTGGCGCCGGTGGCGATCCTCTGAAGAATCGGATGGCGGCGCGCCTTGCTCGCCCCGAGCGCGGCACCGCGCACCGCCATCCGGCTCCGGCGCGCCCCGCCCCGCTCCTCGGAGGCCTCGAGGAGACCGTCTGGCCCCGTAAGGAGCCGGCGCCGAATCGCGATCCGCACTCGTCGAGGGTCCCCGTCACCGCAACCCTCGTCGTCCCCTCGCGGCGCATCGCTGAACACCAGCGTGATCACACGGGCACGCGGCGTCAACCGCCCCTCGGGAATTGCTCACTGACGGTCTTTTCATGACAGCGCGTACGGAAGCACGCCCGGGCGCACCCGATGGCGCCTCGCTCCGGACGGCCGAGGCCGTGCGGCCGCACACCCGGGCACGTGCGCCCGTGCCGCGGACCGCCGGGGCACACCCGGACGGCCCGCGCGACCGTATGCGCTAGAGCTCGACGACTAGACCGCGCCGTACGCGAGATCGGCGAGTGCCGCCTCCGCCGTGCAGGCCGCGATCCGGCCGGCCGCTCCCGCGGTACATCGGTCCACCTCGCACCAGATGCGCTTGCCTCCGCCCTCGGGATCCCAGCCCCAGCGGTCGGCGAGGCCGTCGACCAGTTCCAGGCCGCGGCCGCCGGTCTCGTCGCCCCGCGCATGCCGGGGCACCGGCGGGCGGGCGCTGGTGTCGGCAACCTCGAGACGGACGGTGCCGGTGGGGGTGCCGGAGGGGTCGTCCCGGACACCCGTCAGCAGCAGGCGCAGCACGGCCGGGCAGCCGGTGTGCACCACGGCGTTGGTGACCAGTTCGGAGACGAGCAGGATCAGGGTCTCGGCCAGCGGCTCGTCCGCGCCTATGCCCGACCCGGCGAGCCGGGAACGGGCCCACCTCCGGGCCCGCCCCACCTCCGCGGGGTCGGGCCGGATCTCCAGCTGCACTTGAAGCACCTGCACCGCTCACACCATCCGAACCGGCGGACACATCGCCTCGCGCCTCACGAGCGCCACGATCGTGGTCATCGTCTGCATGGCAGGAACCAGGATCACGCACCGTGATTCCCTTGCACGACAGCATGGTTGACGTACAGTCACCCCAACAAGCGCTTCGGGCATATTCCAGCGCGAAGGAGTACGCGTACGGCATACTGTGCGACGCCTGCCACGGTGAGTCGAACAGGCAGGTGCGAGGGTCCGCACCGCCCCGCGAGCGCCACGCATCGCCGGATCCGGCGCCGCCACAGGGGCCGCACCGGTAAGGCTCATGCTCGGAACCGCTCGCATCCCACACAAGGTACCGGAGCCCCACGCCGACTCCAGGCCGTGACAAGTCACGCATAGGACACAACCCGATATCAACGCTCTGTGATTACGGATTGCCACAGTCCGCGACATTCACGGCGGCTCGTCCCAAGGAATGCCTGTACAGAGCCCTTAGGCCGGTCCGGACAGAGGATCCCCGGCAAGGCGCCTCGTCGCTGAACGTGTTCGGCCCCGCACGGTGGGTCCGCACCCAGGCGCCGGGTCTGCGCGGTGGTGGAGCGCCGGCCCGGCGCACGGGAGTCGCCTTCGGAGGCGGTCGCCTTCCATCTGCGCGCCGAAGGGCTGTCCGCGCGCAAGCTGCCGGAGCGGCTGGAGCTGGTGGACTCCCTTCCGCGGAACGACATCCTGCGGAAGGTGCTCACGTACAAGCTGCGGGAGCGCTACTCCGGCACCGTGAAGTAGCGCGCGAACCCGGCCACGACCTCCGCCTCGCCGACCTTGCCGTCACCGTCCGCGTCGAGCGCCTCGGCGGCCGCCCGGGCGATGTCCTCGTCCACCCCGAGCGCCTTGAGCACACGTACGGTCTCCTGCACCGTGGCCCGGCCGTCGTGGTCACCGTCCGCGACGGCGAGCGCCGCGTGCAGGAAGGGGCGGGCGATCTCCGCGAACCGCTCGGGGTTGTCGCGCAGCCGCTTGACCGCGCCGCCCACGAACTCCTCGCGGGTGATGCGCTGGTCACCGTCCCGGTCCGCTATCCCGGCCATGCCCTGCCAGAACGCCTCGCCCCCGGCGTACAGGGCCTGCCCCTGCTCGGATCTGGCCGCGGTGCCGAACTCGGTGAGCACGGCCTTGGCGGCCGCGCTGAAGTCCTCGCGGTCGATATAGCCGTTGCCGTCCTGGTCGAAGGTGGCGAACCGGGCGGCGATCCTGCGCTCGTACTCGGTGCTGACCATGGTCTTCTCGGGCCGCCTTACGTGAGGTCGGGGGTGTGTCTGGCACGGAGCGTACGACGCCTGAGGTGTGCGGGAAGACGGAAAACGTCGCTTGTACCAAGACCGCGGGAATTCCGGGACAACAGTGTGGCTGTCCTGCGACCTTCCGTTGACCGGGCCGTGCCGGGCGCGTCGTGTCGTTCACGCGGGCAGAGCGCGCCGACCGGCGCGCGTGGGCGCAAAGGTTCACACAGGTGGGCGCAAGCGGGTCACGCGGGTGGGCACACGGCTCACGCCGAAAGGGGGCGGGATTCCTCGTCCGTGGCCGAGACCACATCCGCGTAGACGTCGAAGAGGCGGCGCACGCCGAGGGCGGCGAGGACCCGGTTGACGTGCGAGCCCTCCACCGCGCTGCGTCCGGGCAGGATCAGTCTGAGCCCGCCCCGGCAGGAGCGGATCAGCCGGCGGGTGGCGATGAGCACGCCGACGCCGCTGGAGTCGCAGAAGAGGACCTCCGACAGATCGAGGACGACACGGTGGCGGCCGTCGGCCACCGCGTCGTGCACCCGCTGGCGCAGCACCGGGGACGTCACCAGGTCCAATTCGCCCGCCACCTGGAGCACGGCCCACTCGCCGCGCTCCCCGTAGGTCACCTTGAGCGTCACCGCCACGCCTCCCGCTCGCTCGCGTCCCGAAACAAAAAACGGAAGCTACCCCTACGCTTCCTTCAGCGTGGCTGCCCCAACACCTCTCCATGAAACACCGAACTATGAATCGAAAGCGCGGGGTAGATGAGCCAATTCGATCGGTAACGGTCTTGTTCTTTCAGGGGCAATCAGAAAGGCCGTCGGCGTGGAAGGCCCCCGACGGACCGGTCCCGCGCCACTCGCTGTACCACCTGCGACCCGTCAAGGGGCGCACATTGCCGCAAAGGGGCGTGCGCTGTCCGACGTGCCGACTACATTCGAAGAGGCAGGGGTCACAGGCTGGACCGGAACGGGACACCGGGCACGACCAGGGGGGAGGGCCGCATGGCGCAGAAGGACGCACCACCCCGGTGGGACCGCCGGGTGCAGCAGCGGCTCGCGCGCGGCGAGGCGGCCGCGCTCGGCGAGTGCTACGACCGCTTCGGCTCGCTCGTGCACGGGCTCGCCCACCGCGTGCTCGGGGACGAGGAGGCGGCCGACGGCATCACACGGGAGGTGTTCGCCCGGATCTGGCAGAGCCCCGAGGCGTACGACCCGAAACAGGGACCCCTGCGCTCCTGGCTCGCCATGCTGACCCACCGGCTCGCCGTGCAGCGGCTGCGCGCCGCCGAGACCGCCGCGCTCGCCCAGGGCGGCCGGGGCAGCCCCGAGGAGCTGGAGCGGAAGGTGCGCCACGCCTCGGTCGCGGCCCGCGCGGACTACATCGTCACCTCGATGCCGGCACCGCTGCGCGCCGCCCTGGAGCGGGCCTACTTCCAGCGCCGGGACTACCGCCAGACGGCCACCGACCTCGGCATCACGGAGGACGAGGCCCGCCGCCGCCTCCGCCTCGGCCTCCAGCTGCTGTCCACGGCCTACGAGACGCATCCCTCGGGCGACCCGGACGAACCGGGGGCGGCGTGACGTCCCCGGGTCCGTTCGAACTGGAGCACCGGGTACTGAAGGCGCTGCTCGGGGCCTGGGCGCTCGCCGCCTGTTCGGCGGAGGAGACGGCGGCCGTGGAGGCGCACCTCGGCGGCTGCGGCCCGTGCGCGGACGAGGCGCGACGGCTGCGCGAGGCCGTGGGGCTGTTGCAGCGCCCGGAGAGCCTGGACCTGGATCCGGGTCTGCGCACCCGGGTCCTGGAGAGCTGTCTGCACCGGCGCCCGCCCCGTATCCCGGTACCGGACTGGGCCGCTCCGTACGAGGCGGAGACCGCGCGTCTGGACGCCCTGCTCCAGGACATAGGCGACGCCGAGTGGCACGCCCCCGTACGGCTGCGCTGGTTCGACGGGACCGGCCCGGCGAGCCGTCGTACGACCGTCGCGGGGGTGATCGCCCATCTGCTCTCCGTGGACGGGCTGGTGGCGGCGGCGCTGGGACTCGACGACCCGCTCGCGGGCACGACCGCAGAGTCCGCCACACCGCGAGGACGCACGGAGGCCTACTGGCGCGACTCCCACTTCCCGCCGAGCCGGTCCGTGCGCGTTCCCTGGCGTGAGCAGAGTCACCAGCTGGTGCGGACGGTGTCGTTCACCGGCGGGGCCGGGCAGCTCACCGTGCCGTACGGCGGGTGCGAGCTGCCGCTGCACGACGCGATGCTGGAGCGGGCCTTCGAGTGCTGGGTGCACGCGGAGGACATCGCGAAGGCCGTCGACTACCCGTACGAGCCGCCGGCGCCGCGCCATCTGAACCGGATGATCGACCTGGCGGCGCGGATGCTCCCCGCCGTGCTCACGGCACGGCGGCGAGCCGCGCAGGCCTCGCCCGCCCGCACCCGGCACCTGGTCCCGGCGGGCGAGGCCGGGCGCAGTCTGCGTCTGGAGATCGAGGGCTCGGGCGGGGGCGAGTGGCTGATCGCCCTGGATTCTCCCCCGCTCTCGGCCTCGCTCGAGCGGGGGGAGACCCACGGCGCGCTCGCCTCCGCCGAGCACGAGGTGGCGCACGTCGCACTCGACGGTGTGGAGTTCTGCCGACTGGCCGCCGGCCACGTACCGCCGGAGGAGGCGGTCGCCGGGCAGCTGGGAGACCGGGAGGCGATCAGGGACGTGCTGTTCGCGGCCGCGTCCCTGAGCCGGATGTAGACCGGGGCCTCCGCGCGCCGGCCGGGGCCCGACCGGCCACGGACCGGAGTCCTACGCGAACACCACCGTGCGCCGGCCGTTCAGCAGGATGCGGCGCTCGGCGTGCCACTTGACCGCGCGCGCCAGCGCCTGGCACTCCACATCGCGGCCGATCGCGACCAGCTGGTCCGGAGTCACGTCGTGGCCGACCCGCTCGACCTCCTGCTCGATGATCGGGCCCTCGTCGAGGTCTGCCGTGACGTAGTGGGCGGTGGCGCCGATCAGCTTCACCCCGCGCGCATGGGCCTGGTGGTACGGCTTGGCGCCCTTGAAGCTCGGCAGGAACGAGTGGTGGATGTTGATGACCCGGCCGTTGAGCTGCTTGCAGAGGTCGTCGGAGAGGACCTGCATGTAACGGGCCAGGACCACCAGCTCCACATCGCACTCGCGGACCAGCTCGAGCAGCCGCGCCTCGGCCTCCGCCTTGGTGTCCTTCGTGACGGGGATGTGGTGGAAGGGAATGTTGTACGAGTCCACCAGCTCGGCGAAGTCGGTGTGGTTCGACACGACGGCGGCTATCTCGACCGGCAGCGCGCCGGTCCGGGCGCGGAAGAGCAGGTCGTTCAGGCAGTGGCCGAACTTGCTGACCATCAGGATGACGCGCGTCTTCTCGTCGGCCCGGTTGATCTGCCAGTCCATCTGGAAGGAGTCGCCGATCGCCGCGAAGCTCGCGCGCAGCTTGTCCACGGTCACCGGCGACTCCGCCGAGAAGTGGACCCGCATGAAGAACAGTCCCGTGTCCTGGTCTCCGAACTGCTGGCTGTCCACGATGTTGCAGCCGGTCATGAAGAGATAGCTCGACACGGCGTGCACGATGCCCTGCTTGTCCGGGCAGGAGAGGGTGAGGACGTACTGGTCGGCGGGGACCGCGGCTCGGGAGGACTGCTCAGTCATGCACGCCAGGGTCTCATGTCCGCGGCCCCGGACCGAGGGCCGTCCCGCCACCCGGACGGCCCGGTGGGCGTCTACGCCGTCCGCGTCATGATCCGCAGCACCTCCAGCGTCCGCGGGGGCGCGTCCGGGTCCTCGCCGTCGCTCGCCGCGAGCCGCACATGGGCATCGCGTGCCGCCCGCACCGCCTCCGGCCACCCGTGGTGATCGAGGTACGCCTCCACTGGCGCGTCCGGTCCGACCTGATGCATGATCCGCAGCACGCGCAGGACGGCGGTGTCCACGAGCGCCGCCTCCTGCGAGTCGCGGAAGATCGTGCCGACGTACTTCTCGGCCGACCAGTTGTCCAGCCAGGTGTCCTCGACCAGGCGGTACACGGCGTCGGTCACGTCACCGTATCCCTCGACACCGGCCAGCCAGACGTCTCGCTGGAAGACCGGATCGGAGAGCATGTGCAGCGCTGAACGCACATTGCTGCGCCAGCGCCACCACGGCATGTCGTTGAGCGGCATGCCGCCCATGGTGGAGGAGCGACGGCCGCGACGGGAAGAGTTCTCCGAACCTTGCACGGTCACCGATCGTACGTTCCCTGTGAAATCCGGATCATCGGCCCCCGCAATTCACCCGTGCGTCACCTTCCGTTGACCGCAGATCACTCCCGGGTTGGCTGTGTGACGGAATCGTGTGTGTCCATGACCGGCAGGCGACGCACCCGCTCCTCCTCCAACCGTCCCAGCGTTCAGGGCATCGTCCGAAAAGCAGCGACTCCTCGCATCAGGACGGCCCTGTTGTCCGTGGGCGCGCTGGTGGCGGTCGGGTCGATCGCCGCCGCGTGCGGTGTCGTCCCCGGAACCACGGGGGGCTCCGCAGACGACACCGTGACCGTCATGACCTGGGCTCCGGAGAAGACCTCCGCGACCAACAAGCCGGGCATGCCGGCCCTGGCGAGGGCGTACGCGCGCTACGTCAACGCGCACGGCGGACTCGGCGGCCGCAAGCTCAACGTTCTGACGTGCAACGACCACAACGACTACGTGGGTGCCGCGAAGTGCGCCCGCACCGCCGTCAAGGAGGGCGCCGTCGCGGTCGTCGGCTCCTACAGCCAGTACGGCTCCTCCTTCCTCTCTCCGCTGGAGTCGGCGGGCATCCCCTACATCGGCGGCTACGGGCTCACCGACGACGAGTTCAAGAGCGTGCTCTCCTACCCCGTCAACGGCGGCCAGCCCGCGCTGCTGGCCGGACTCGGCCAAGAGCTGGGCAGGAGCTGCGGCCCCGTCGCGCTGGTGCGGCCCGACACCATCGCCGGCGACCAGCTCCCGCTGCTGCTCGACTCCGGGCTGAAGGCGGGCGGCCACGCCCCGGCCGAGGACCTGCGCGCCGCCGAGGACGCCACCGCGCTGGACCAGCAGGCGCAGCAGTCACTCCGGGAGGCGAGCGCGGATCCGCTGGCGAAGGGGTGCGTGGTGCCCTCTCTCGACGAGCGCACCGGCACCTTCATGGACTCCTTCCGCCGTCTGAGCGACGGGTACCCGGCGGTGCGCACGGCCTCCGTGCTCGGCAGCGTCGACCAGTCGGTCATCGACGCGTCGGGCGGAAAGTCGGGGCCGTACGAGGGCGCGTACGTCACCAGCTGGTACCCGGAGGCCTCCGACACACGCTGGGACCCGATGAAGAAGGTGATCCGGGAGCAGGCCTTCGGCGACAACCGGATCGATCCGGCGGACGCCGGGGTGCAGACCACGTGGATCGCGTACGCCGTCCTGACGAAGGTCGTCGAGTCGCTCGGCAACGGCGAGGTCTCCGCACGGACGATCCGCGCGGCCCTCGACAACGGCCTGAAAGTGGACACGGGCGGTCTCACGCCGAGCCTGAGGTGGCGCTTCCAGGACCTGACCGCGGTCGTCGACTTCCCCCGTCTGATCAACTCGGACGTGACGCTCCAGGTCGTCCACGACGGGCGGCTGGTGGGAGCGCGCAAGGGCTTCATGAACGTGTCGAAGACACTGGAGAACGCGACGACCGAGTGAGGTCGCCCGCCTCGACGGCCGAGTGAGGCGCCCCCGGGGTGTGCCGCCGGTCCGCGAGCGCGGACGGGCGGCACACCCCGCGGCGGTCACAGCTGGGTGGGCTGGCGCTGGGTCAGTCCGTACTTCTGCGCGATGGCGTTCCACAGCTGCGCGGCCTTGGCCTTCTGGGCGCTGGCCGTGCCGCTGGCCCGGTTGCCGGCCGCGGTCTGGCCGGTGGCGCGCGCCTGGCCCTTCTTGCACGTCTTCTTGTTGCCCGAGACCTGGTCGGCCCAGGCGGCGTAGTGGGTGTCGGCGGCGGCGGACGCCTTCCAGGCACTGGTGAGCGCGGTGGTCAGCTCGCCGTGACCGGCGAGCTTGTCGACGGCGAGCCCGGACAGCCGGGTGACCAGGTCGTTGCGCTGCTTCGCCGCGTCGCGCAGGTCGGTGGCGGCCTGGTCGAGGTTCTGGCAGCTCTTGACATCGGCCACCGCCTTGATCACCGCGCCACGGCTGTTGCCGCTGTCGGCGAGGAGCTTGTCCAGCGCGACGGCCTGCGCCTTGGCCGGGTCGGCGCCGCCCTGCGAGGAGGACGAGGAGTCCGCGGCCGGTCCGGTCGCCGCGACGGACGCGCTGTGGTCGCCCTTGCCGTCGTCGCCTCCGCCGCCGAGCAGGGCGCCCGCCCCGATGCCGAGGACCACGATGCCCACGCCGACGGCCGCGAGGAGCGGGACGCGGGAGCGGGTACGGCCGCCGCCCTGGTCGCCGCCGCGCGGTCCCGCCGCGCCGCCCGGGGGCACACCCGGTGCGTTCGCCGCGTCGAACGGCGGCAGGTACTGGGTGGACTGGGCACCGCCCGAGCCGTCCCGGAAGAGGTTGTCGAACACGGCGGGCGGCTGCCCGGCGCCGCCGTGCGCACCCGGCGCACCGTAGGGCGCGGGGCCCGGCTGCCCGGGTACGGGCGGGAGGTACTGCGTGGCCTGCGCGTCGGGACCGGCGGCGGGGGGCATGGCCCCGGCCCGCCCGAGGAACCGGGTCGCGTCGTCCGCCGGCCTCTCCGGCGGCATGGCCCCCGCACCCACCGGCGGGATGTACTGGGTCGCCCCCTCGCCGGTGACGGGCGGGAGGTACTGCGTCGCGCCCTCGTCGGGCGCGGTGGTCACCGGGGGGATGTACTGCGTGGCGCCCTCGTCCGCGGGCGGCGGCAGGGCGCCTCCGGCCGCGGGCGGCAGGGGTGCGGAGTGCGGCACATGCGGTGCGCCCTGGGCGGTGGGCTGTCCGTTCGTCCCGTACGGGGACGGCTGCGCGCCCTCGGGCGGCAGCGGCCCGGCGCCCTGCTGCGGTGCGGGAGCGGCGCCCCAGGCGGTCCGCGGATCGGCGGGCTCCCAGGACGGCTGCGCGCCCCAGGACTGCCCCGCGTCGGCACCCCAGCTCTGGTCGGGCGGCGTCTGGGCCGGCTGTTCCGGGCCCCACGGCCGGCCCCAGCTCTGTCCTCCGGCCGGGGCGGCGTGGCCGTCGGGGACGCCCGCCGGGGGCGCGCCACGGCGGCCCGCCGGGGCCGTGTAGCCGTTCGCCCCGCCCGTCATGCCCGGCAGCAAGGGCTCGCCGCCGTCGGAGGGCAGCACGATGCCTTCGCGCGGGGGCCGCGCCGAGGGCTCCTCGCCCTGTCCACTCTGCGTCACCGGGACTCCTACGATCGGGGGAACCTACGGAATCGTCGGCTCACGCTACCGGGTCCCCGGAGCCGGGTGCCACGCAGCACGGGTGGAGCGTCCCGCCGATGACGGGGAGAACCGCGCGAGCAGTCACAAACCACCGGGCGAGCGGTCACAGACCACCGGCGGCGGCCCCGGCAACGGTGTCACCGATCCTCCCGTCGCCCGGGCCTACGCCGCCACGGACAGCTCCATGCGCGCCCCGAACTCCCGCACCACCGCCTCCTCCCGGTACGGCTCCAGCCGCTGTTGCAGGTCCTCCAGATACTCGGCGCCGCGGTTGGACCTCAGCGAGCCGAGCAGTTCCACGGCCTTCAGGCCCGTGTGGCAGGCCTGTTCCACCTCGCGCCGCTGCACCTGGGCGGTGGCGAGCAGCACATAGCCGATCGCCCTGCGCCGGGCCCGGGACTCGGGGTGCCCGGCGAGGGATTCCTCCGCGCGCCGCGCCGCCGCCTCGGCCTGTCCCAGGTCCCGGTGGCAGTGCGCCAGTTCGTCCGCCAGATACGCGTGGTCGAAGTGGGCGATCCACGCCGGGTCGTCCCCGGACGCCGTATCGGCCGCCTCCAGCGCCGTGACCGCGCGCCCCGCCGCGAGCTGGGTGGCGCGCACATCGCCCATCAGCGCATGCCCCCGTGCCTCGGCGGCATGGAACATCGCCTCCGCGCGCGGTGTGGCCCGCCCGCGCGCCCCTTCCTGGGCCGCGCGCGCCAACTGCGCGATCTCCCGGGGGTTTCCGAGCTGCGCGGCCAGATGGCTCATGGAGGCCGCGAGCACATAGCCGCCGTACCCCCGGTCGCCCGCCGCCTGGGCGAGCCGCAGCGCCTGGATGTAGTACCGCTGGGCGAGACCGGGCTGCCCGGTGTCGACGGCCATGTATCCGGCGAGTTCGGTCAGCCGCGCGACGGCGGCGAACAGCTCGCGTCCCACGGCCTCCCGGTAGGAGCCGGCCAGCAGCCCCGAGACGACACTGTTGAGATAGTGCACGACCACGGGGCGCACATGCCCGCTGCCGTACTGGTGGTCCAGCTCCACCAGCGCCCGGGTGGTCGCGCGCACCGCGGCCACGTCCGACGGGCCCACCCGCGGCCCGGCCGACCGCGCGACCTGCGCGTCCGGCGCCGAGATCAGCCAGTCACGGCTCGGCTCGACCAGCGCCGACGCGGCCACCGACGAGCCGGACAGGAAGTCCCGGCGGCCGACGTCGCTGCGCCACAGCTCGCAGACCTGCTCGATGGCGCCGAGCACCGTCGGCGAGAACTGAAGGCCCACGCCGGACGCGAGGTTCTTGCCGTTGGCCATGCCGATCTCGTCGATCGTGACCGTGCGGCCCAGTTTGCGGCCGAGCGCCTCGGCGATGATGGCCGGGGCCCGGCCCCTCGGCTGCTGTCCACGCAGCCAACGGGCCACCGACGTCTTGTCGTAACGCAGATCGAGGCCGTGTTCCGCGCCGCACATGTTGACCCGGCGGGCGAGCCCAGCGTTCGAGCAGCCCGCTTCCTGAATGAGTGCCTGCAGCCGTTCGTTCGGCTGTCGCGCGACGAGTGGCCTTGCGGCCATGGCGTACCCCCTGTGGCTGCGGTGCCTGCTCACGCACCGGTTGACGTGTCTTCAGCGGCCGGACCGCGGGGAGCACCTCTCCGTGCACCGCAAAGATCCGGCCTTGAAGATCGATGCCCAGCGGACATGCCGCTGATGCGAGACATGTGAGGATTGCCGGGGTAAAGGCTGATGCCATGCCCCCCACCCTGGTTACCCCACCCCCGCTGCCGATCCTCTTGCGCGCCCCCACCCGTGCATCCATGCGCCCCACACGCGGAAACGGTGCTCCACCCCGGCGCATGTGGGACAAAAGGGGCATGCCCAAAAACCGCTCCCCGGATGGGAGATGGCTCCGCGTAGGCAGGCGTAACCCCCGGTGACGGCTAGAGTTGAGTTCATCGTGGAAGAGACCATCGCGAGCCCTGAAGCTGCCCACATCCCGAAGCAGCGCGGCGACTCACTCCTGGAAGCCGCGGTTCGTTACGCCGAGGAACGCCACTGGGACGTGTTCCCGGGAACCTGGCTGGAAGCCGTGGACGGGATGGACCGCTGCTCCTGCGGTCAGCCCACGTGCCCCACACCCGGCGCACACCCGGCGCGCGACGACTGGGCGACGCAGGCGACCGGCAGTGCGACCGTCGCACGACGTCTGTGGTCCAAGCAGCCCACCGCGTCCATCCTGCTGCCCACGGGACGCACGTTCGACGCCATCGACGTCCCGGAGACGGCCGGGTTCCTCGCCCTCGCGCGTATGGAGCGGATGGAGCTGTCCCTCGGCCCGGTGACGCTGACGCCGGACCGGCGCATGCAGTTCTTCGTCCTCCCCGGTGCCTCGGCGAAGGTCCCCGACCTGGTGCGGAACCTGGGCTGGTCGCCGGCCTCCCTCGACCTGGTCACCCTCGGTGAGGGCGGGTACGTGGCAGCGCCGCCCACGCGGTACGGGGCGCGAGGGGCCGCGCAGTGGGCCCGCCGTCCGACCCAGGCGAACCGGTGGCTGCCGGACGCGGAGGAGTTGATCTCTCCGTTGGCCTACGCGTGCGCCAGGGACCGGTAAGAGCGGCCCGGTCCGCCGGACTGAGGCTCCTGAGAGCTGCCGGTCCCCCGTGGCCGCTCGCCCCCACGCGCGCGGCCGCACGGACTTCCCGCACTCCTGCCGGGACGCGCCTCCCCCTAAGGTGCTCCTATGACCGAGGGAGCAGGGGCGGGTTCGGCCGCCGTACGCGTGCAGGGGCTCTGGAAGAGGTACGGGGAGCAGATCGCCGTCGCCGGGATCGATCTCGAGCTGCCCGCCGGGCGGTTCATCGGGCTCGTCGGGCCCAACGGCGCCGGGAAGACCACCACTCTGTCCATGGTCACCGGGCTGCTGCGGCCCGACCAGGGAACCGTCGAGATCGTCGGGCACGACGTGTGGCGCGACCCGGTCGCGGTCAAGGCCCGCATCGGCGTACTGCCCGAGGGCCTGCGCCTCTTCGAACGCCTCTCCGGACGCGAACTCCTCGCGTATACGGGCCGATTGCGCGGGCTGCCCGGCACCGAGGTGGACAAGCGGGCCACCCAGCTCCTCGACATCCTCGACCTGGCCGGGGCCCAGCACAAGCTCGTCGTCGACTACTCCACCGGCATGCGCAAGAAGATAGGGCTGGCCGCCGCCCTGCTCCACAACCCCGAAGTCCTCTTCCTGGACGAGCCGTTCGAGGGCGTGGACCCCGTCTCCGCGCAGACCATCCGCGGCGTCCTGGAGCGGTTCACCGGCTCCGGCGCCACCGTCGTCTTCTCCTCCCACGTCATGGAACTGGTCGAGTCGCTGTGCGACTGGGTCGCGGTCATGGCCGCCGGGCGCATCCGGGCGCACGGCCCGCTCGCCGAGGTGCGCGGCAGCGCGCCCACCCTCCAGCAGGCGTTCCTCGAACTGGTCGGTGCGCGCGCCCACAGCGCCGGCACCGACCTCGACTGGCTGGGCGGCGGCGCCCGATGAGCACCACGCATCTCACCGCGACCGTCGTTCGCCTCAAGTTGTCCCTGCTGCGCAACGGGCTGCGGCAGTCCGCAGGGCGGCGGGCCGCGTACCTCACGTCCGTCATCGTGGTGCTCCTCGTCGCCGCCTTGCAGCTGATCGGTCTGATCGCGCTGCGCTGCACGGCGCACGTGACCACCATCGCCGTGCTGCTGACCGGCGTCCTCGCGCTCGGCTGGGCCGTGATGCCGCTGTTCTTCCCCGGCGGGGACGAGACACTGGACCCGACCCGCCTGGTGATGCTGCCGCTGCGCCCGCAGCCGCTGATACGGGCCCTGCTCGCGGCGTCGCTGGTCGGGATCGGGCCCCTGTTCACTCTGTGCCTGTTCGCCGGTTCGGCGCTCGCCGTGGCCCACGGGCCGGCCGCCTACGCGACCGCCGTCGCCGCCGTCGTCCTCGCGCTGCTGGTGTGCGTGGCGCTCGCCCGGGCCGTCGCCGCCGCCAACGTCCGCCTGCTGACCAGCCGCAAGGGCCGCGATCTGGCCGTCCTGAGCGGACTCGTCGTCGCGGTCGGCGCCCAGCTCGTGAACTTCGGCGCGCAACGGCTGGGAGCGGCCGGACTGGGACGGCTGGACCCGGTCGGGGACGTGCTGCGCTGGATTCCGCCCGCCTCCGCGATCGGCGCGGTGGACTCCGTGAGCAAGGGCTCCTACGGCACCGGGCTCGCCCAGCTCGCACTGAGCGCCGCCGCCGTGGCGGGGCTGCTCGCTCTGTGGTCGCGCAGTCTGACGACTTTGATGACCGCGCCGGACGGCTCCACACTCCAGGCGGCCGAACCGGGCCCCCGGGAGCGCGGCTCGGCGGGGCTGTCCCGGCTGCTGCCCCCGGGGCGCACCGGCACGGTGATGGAGCGCAGCCTGCGCTATGTGTGGCGTGACCCGAAGACCAAGGCGGCGTGGGTGACCTCGCTCGCGATCGGGCTGATCGTGCCGGTCTTCAACGCCCTCCAGGGCACCGGCTCCCTCTACTTCGCCTGCTTCGCGGCGGGGATGCTCGGGATCCAGATGTACAACCAGTTCGGCCAGGACACCTCCGCCTTCTGGATGGTCGCGACGACGATCTCCTCGCCCCGTGACGCCTACACCGAACTGCGCGGCCGTGCACTGGCCCTGCTGCTGATCACCGTGCCGTACGCCACCCTCGTCACCGTCGTCACCACCGCGCTGCTCGACGACTGGCCCAAGCTGCCCGAGGTGCTCGGGCTGTCCCTCGCCCTGCTCGGCGCGATGCTCGCCACCGGCGCCTGGTCCTCGGCGAGCTTCCCGTACTCGATCCCGCAGGAGGGCCACAAGAACGTGGTCCCAGGGCAGGCCGGACTCGCCTGGATCTCCATCTTCGGCGGCATGATCTCGGCGGCCCTGCTGGCCTCACCGGTGATCGCGGCGACGATCTGGCTGAACGTCACGGCGGCCGGACACGAACGGAGCTGGCTGCTGCTGCCCGCCGGTGCCGGGTACGGGGCGCTGCTCCTCCTTCTCGGCCTGCGCCTCGCGGCTCCCCGGACGGCACGACGACTGCCGGAGATCCTGGCGGCGGTCAGCAAGGGCTAGGGGGTTTCGGCCGTCGGGGGCCGGGCGTGATCACGGAGTGAGCAGTCCGTCC
Source organism: Streptomyces sp. NPDC047079 (assembly GCF_040643755.1). Classification (NCBI taxonomy): domain Bacteria; kingdom Bacillati; phylum Actinomycetota; class Actinomycetes; order Kitasatosporales; family Streptomycetaceae; genus Streptomyces; species Streptomyces sp. NPDC047079. The sequence goes on along the minus strand of NZ_JBEYUZ010000012.1, from coordinate 132,788 downwards.
AGGAAGGGCTCGATCGCGGCGCGCCATGCCTCCGGCTGGTCGTAGTGGGCGAGGTGGCCGGCGTCGGGCACCTCCGCGTACTGGCCGTGCGGCAGGACCCGCACCATCTCCTGCGCCTCCGCACGGCCCAGCTCGCCGTCCACGCCACGGACGACCAGAGCCGGGCACTGGACCTGTGCCAGCTCCTCCCAATGCGCGTCGTACACCCAGGTCTGGCGGGACTTCAGCATCTGCTCGGGTTCGAAGACGGGCCGCCAGCCGTCCGCCGACTCGGCCATCACCTCGGCGTAGAACGCGCCGCGCGCCGGATTGGGGCGCTCCACCCAGGGATCGTCCTCGCCGAACCACTTGCGGACGTCGGCGAGCGTGGCGAAGGGCAGGGGCCAGGACTTGAACCAGTTCTCCCACTCGCGCTGCGAGGCGGCGCCGAGCGCGGAGGCCCGCATGTCGCAGATGACCAGACCGCGGACCAGGTCGGGGCGCTTCGCGGCGAGTTGCCAGGCGGTCAGGGCGCCCATGGCGTGGCCGATGAGGACCACCGGGGCCAGGCCGAGCTGTTCGACGGCGGCCTCGGCGTCGTCGATGTAGTCCTCGCGGGTGTACTCACCCTGGGGCGGCTTGCCGCTCTGGCCGTGACCGCGCTGGTCCAGCGCGACGGCGCGACGGCGCTCGGAGAGCCAGCGGGCGGTGGACGCCCAGTGCGAGGCCCGGCCCATGAGCCCGTGCAGTAGCAGCACTCCGGGCATGCGGGCGGTCTCCCCGCTCTTGGGAGGGTCGGCGAACTCCCATGCGGCGAGGCGTACGCCGCCCGCCCCGGTCACGTCGATGCGCCGCACCATCCTCCAGGCACCCCCCTGCTCCGCTCGGACCGCTCGCTCCGCTTCGCCGGCTCGGTCCACACGCGCTCGTCCTGCTGCCGCTGTAGCCCTGCTGCTCCTGCTGCTGTTGCCGGCCACTGCTGTGCGCCGGGTGCCGCCCCGGTGCCACGGTGGCCTCGTGCCGGCTCTGCCGCACCACACGCCGGCTGTTGCAGCGCACGGTCCGGCGAGACCATCACCCCCACGCTATCGAATGGCTATTCGAAAATGCCGTTTCCGGCTGCGACACCCCACCTTCGAGTGACCCCCCTCGATGATTGGCCGCCGTCTGCGCGGGGAGATCTTCTGCGGGAGGCGGACCGCTCGGGGAAAACCGGTCCGAGGGGGATGACCCTGAGAGCTCGGGGCTCCGGGTCAGAACAGGGGAGGACAGGCCCCGGCGCCCAAGGGCGCCGGGGCCCACCCCATGTCCGTGGCACATCCGCCCGCCCCCTTCCTGACCAGGTGACATCGCTGTCACCTACCGGCCAAGAGCCCTCAGGTCATATGCCTCAAGCGACAGCCTCGCACGCGAACGGTCAAAGCGCTGCGATTCCGCGCACTCAATCTTGGTTCCGGCGGGATCGCAAGACCGCCACAACCGTCCCTTGAATCACACAAGTTGACGTGACACAGGGTGAGTCCGGGGCACGCCGGGGTGGTCCCGGGCCGTCCGGTCCGTACGGCTCTCGACGTAGGACCCGCTCAGCGCCGAAGGAGCAGTTCAGCGCTTGGCCACGAACACATGGGACGCGACATCGGACGCCAGCTCGGCCGCCTCCCCGCCGCTGCCGACCAGGACGCCGCCCGCGGACTCCGTCACGCTGACCACCGAGCCGGGCTGCACGCCCGCCCTCCGCAGCGTGTACATCAGCTGCGCGTCCGTCTGGATGGGCTCGCCGATGCGCCGCACAACGACCGTCTTGCCGTCCGCGCCCGGGTCCAGGTCGGCCAGGGAGACCATGCCCTCGTCCAGGAACGGGTCCGCGCCGTCCTTCTCGCCCAGCTCCTCCAGGCCCGGGATCGGGTTTCCGTACGGCGACTCGGTGGGGTGGCGCAGCAGCTCCAGGACGCGGCGCTCCACCGCCTCGCTCATCACGTGCTCCCAGCGACACGCCTCGGCGTGCACCTGCTCCCACTCCAGCCCGATCACGTCGACCAGGAGGCACTCGGCGAGGCGGTGCTTGCGCATCACGCGGGTGGCGAGGCGACGGCCCTCGTCCGTGAGCTCCAGGTGGCGGTCCGGGGCGACCGCCACCAGACCGTCGCGCTCCATCCGCGCCACCGTCTGGCTGACCGTCGGGCCACTCTGGTCGAGCCGCTCGGCGATGCGGGCGCGCATGGGGACCACGCCTTCCTCCTCCAGCTCGAGGATGGTGCGGAGATACATCTCCGTGGTGTCGATCAATCCGGACATACGTGCCCCTCGATGAGATCTGCCGGAGGCTCCAGGCTCACCGGCGCGTGCGCTGGCCCTGGATTCAATTCTGACGCATCCCACTGACAACCGTGGCGCCGCGAAGCGACCGCTGGCTGATGCGGGCCCGGCGGCGGATGCGGGGCGTCCGCCCGCGTGGGCGCCGTATTGACATCCCGCTGGTCCAGACCGCAACGTGATCCGCGACACGGGCCGTCAAGGGCGCCGGTGCGTGGTCGGTGTGCCGTGTGGGCGCCGTCCGCCGGGATCGAGACACCGAGACTTCGAAGGGGGCGCCGCCGATGAGCGAGAGGCCGAGGGGCGAGGAGCCACGGGGCGGGGAGCGGCAGGCCGAGGGGCGGCAGGGCGGTCGGCCGCGGCAGGGGAGCACTCCGGCGGAGCGGTTCTTCGACGCGGCGATCGGGCTGCTGCGGCGGGCGCGGGACGAGGAGGCGGAGCCGATCGCGGCGGCGGGCTCCCTGATCGCGGACACCGTCGCCTCCGGTGGCCGGCTGTTCGCCTTCGGCGCGGGGCACTCCTCGCTGGCCGCACAGGACCTGGTCTACCGCGCGGGCGGCCTCGCCCTGATGAACCTGCTCGTGGTCCCCGGCGTCGTGGGTGTGGACGTCATGCCGGCCACCCTGGGCTCGGCGCTGGAGCGGATCGACGGGCTGGCGAGCGCGGTGCTCGACTCCAGCCCGGTCCGCTCCGGCGACCTGCTGGTGATCGTCTCCCTGTCCGGCCGCAATCCGCTCCCGGTGGAAATGGCCATGAACGCCCGCGCCCTCGGCGTCAAGGTCATCGGAGTGACCTCGGTGGCGTACGCCTCGGAGACCAAGTCACGGCACTCCTCCGGTACGTACCTCAAGGAACACTGCGACATCGTGCTCGACTCGAAGATCGCGGTGGGCGACGCCGAGCTGAGCCTCGACACCATCCCCGCGCCGTTCGCCCCCGCCTCCACCGTCGTCACCACGGCCCTGCTCCAGGCGGTCATGGCCACGGCCGCTGCCGCCCTGGCCGACCGGGGCATCGAGCCGCCGCTGCTCAGGTCGGGGAACGTCGACGGCGGCCACGAGTGGAACGGGCGGGTCCTGCGGGAGTACGGCGACCGGATCTTCTACCGGCAGCAGTAGCCCCGTCCGTCGCGCCCGGCCGGCTACCGCGCTCCCTCGGCCAGGTCGGCCAGGTCCAGCGCGGCGGCGATCCGTACCGCCACGTCCTCCCCGTAGACCGCGTCCGCGCGTTCGAACCGGCTGCGTCCGGCGCTCCGCAGAAACGTCACCACCCCCAGCGTCCGGCCGCGGCTGCGGAGCACCGCGCACAGCGCCTGCACCGCGTCAGCAGGCCACTGCCGGGCGAGCGCCCACTCGCGTGCCCGCTCCGGGTCCGTGGTGCCCGCGCCGGCCCGCACGCATCCGGCGCGCTCCACGCACTGGAGGGCGGGATGTCCCTCGCCGTAGCGGACGGGCAGCCCGGCCTTTCCGGCCAGCAGGCTCGGACCGGGCGCGCCGGCCGGTGTCTGTGCGGCCCGCACCAGGCGTACCGGGCCCTCCCCGTCCGCCACCGGGCCGCCCGCCACCCGGTCGACCAGGGCGTGATCGGCGAACCCGGCGAGCGCGAAGTCCAGATGGACGGTGGCCGCCTCCACCGGGTCCTCGCACTCGGCGGCCGCCCGCGCGGCACGGTGCAGCTGGTTGGCGCGAAAGCGCAGCAGTGCCGCCTCCTGCTCGGCCTGCTTGGCCTCGGTGATGTCCTGGAACAGCCATCCCACACCCAGCGGAACCGGCTCTTCCGCGAGCGGGGAGGCCAGTCGTACGAACCCGCTGCGCCAGCACCGCCGCTTCTCGCCCTCCCCGCTGCGCAGGCTCACCCACATCTCGGCCGGGGCGGGCGGGGCGCCTTCGGCGAGCACATGCGTCAGCGCGCTCTCCAGCTCCTCGACCCCCTGGGCCAGCAGATCCCCGAGCGGCCGTCCGAGCACGGAGGTGCGACCGGTGCCGAGGGCCCGGGCGGCATGGGCGTTGACGACGGCGGGCCGCAGGTCGGCGTCGACCAGCACCACGCCCCAGCTCGCGTCATCGAACAGGGCCTCGCTCAGCGCGATGGACCGCTCCAGGTCGATCTGCGCATGGACCTCGCTGAAGGCGCAGTAGACCCCGGCGGGCTTCCCGTCGGGTCCCCGCACCGCCGCCGACTGGGTCCGCACCAGCACCCGCCCGCCGTCCTTGGTGAGCAGCGCGAACTCGTGCACCTGGCGCCCCGTGGCCCGCATCGCGGACATCAGCCACGCCTCGACCTCCGCGGCGTCCGCGCTGCGCACGGCCCAGCCGGCGAACCCGTGCCGCCCCACGGCCTCGGCGGCGGCCCAGCCGAGAATCCGCTCGGCCTCGCGGTTCCAGTGGGTCACGACCCCCGCGACGTCGAAGGCGCAGAGCGCTGCGTCCATGCCGTCGAGAAGCGCGGCCAGAAGATCGGAACCGTCCCGCTCGGGCTCGCCCGGCCCCAGCTCGTCCGTGGTCCCCCTACGCCGGGAAGCACTCACCTGGAACCCCCTGCAGGCTGCTGCGTCCGTACGTACGGCGCTCGTCCCCTCACTCCCCCTCATTCAACTCGAACGTGACCCAGCCCACATACGCTTCGGAGAAGATTGGTCGAAATCGTTGCGCTGCTCCGGCTGTCGCGTAAGCAGCGCCGCCGGCCTCGGAAAAAGCTGTTGATCCGTGGCGGACCGGTTCCTAGGGTGGGGAGCACCGAAGAAAGGAGGTGGTTCGGAGCATGTATGCACACCGGACGTCGGAGGTGGCTGCGGGCTGATGGCCCGTCACCACACCCGGTGCGGTGCCGGACCAGCGCGTACGCGATACGTGCAGCCGGCCTAATCCAACGCAGTCACCCGACCCGCGAGCTCGCCGGTACGTCCGGCCGGCTTCTCCGCCGTCAGGCGGAGGACCAGAGCTCGCGGGTCGTCTGCGTTCGGGGGCGGATTCAGGGGCTGAGCCGCTCCACCCGCCAGGTCCCGCCGGCTTCCGCGACATAGCGGAGGCGGTCGTGGAGGCGGTTCGCGCGGCCCTGCCAGAACTCGACGGTCTCCGGGACCACGCGAAAGCCGCCCCAGTGCGGCGGGACCGGGACCTGGGAGTCCTGCGGGTAGCGGGCGCTCAGCTCCGCGTAGGCGGCGTCGAGCTCGGCCCGGGTGCGGATGACCGAGGACTGGGCGCTGGCCCAGGCGCCGAGCTGGGAGCCGTGGGGGCGGGTGCGGAAGTAGGCGGCGGTCTCGTCGCGGCCGGTGCGGTGCGCGGTACCGGTGACGATGACCTGGCGGGCCATGGGGTGCCAGGGGAAGAGCAGGGAGACGTGCGGGTTGGCCGCGAGGTCCCGGGCCTTGCGCGAGTCGTAGTTGGTGTAGAAGACGAAGCCCTGGTCGTCGTACTGCTTCATGAGGACCGTGCGCGCGCTGAGGCGGCCGTCCGCGTCCGCCGTGGAGACGACCATCGCGTTCGGCTCGTAGATCATCCCGGCCATGGCGGCCTGGGCGGCCTGCTTGAACCAGCGGGCGAACTGCTCCATGGGGTGAGCGGCGAGCGACGTCTCGTCGAGGCCCTCGGCGCGGTAGTGCGCCCGCATCTCGGCCGGGTTGTGGGCCAGGTCCTCGGCGGGGCCTTCGGCCGCGCGTTCGACGATGGGTTCGAGGACGGGTTCCGCGGCGCTCGCGGCCGCGGCTGCGGCGGCCTCTGCGCAGGAGAGGGCCTCGGCGGGGGAGACGGAGGGCCGGTCAGGGGATTCGGATCCGGCTTCGGCTGCGCGGTCGGGTGCGGGTTCGGATGCCGGTTCGTCCGGGCGGCGGTCGGTCACGCCGTCATCTTGCCGTATGGACCACGGCTGTCGGCGGGGGTGTCGTTCATCACTGCGTGGCACTGAGTGCCGCAAGCTCTCCCCAAAGGTGACACCCGGGGATATCGTGCAGGTGCCGTTCGGTTGGGGTGACCGCCTGCCGATCGGGGCATCACCGAAGTGACCGTTTTTGGACCGCGAGTCTTCGAGAACGACCGTGAAGGACCGTGGAACCAGGGCGGCCACCCTTTCCCGCAGCCGCCGTCCTCCGCTCGAGCCGTCCCACCGGGCCGGGGACCGGGGTCGACGGGGATCCCACCGACCACATGCGCCGCACACATCACGAGGAGCCGCCTGATGTCCGACTTCGTACCCGGGCTCGAGGGAGTCGTCGCGTTCGAGACGGAGATCGCCGAACCCGACAAGGAGGGCGGTGCCCTGCGGTACCGGGGCGTCGACATCGAGGAACTGGTCGGCCACGTCTCCTTCGGCAACGTCTGGGGGCTGCTGGTAGACGGGGCCTTCAACCCCGGGCTGCCGCCCGCCGAGCCGTTCCCGATCCCGGTGCACTCCGGCGACATCCGGGTGGACGTGCAGTCGGCGCTCGCCATGCTCGCCCCAGTCTGGGGCCTGAAACCGCTCCTCGACATCGACGTCGAGCAGGCCCGCGAGGACCTCGCCCGCGCGGCCGTCATGGCGCTGTCGTACGTCGCCCAGTCGGCCCGTGGCCAGGGGCTGCCGATGGTGCCGCAGCGGGAGATCGACAAGGCGCGCTCCGTCGTCGAGCGGTTCATGATCCGCTGGCGGGGCGAGCCCGACCCCAAGCACGTCGCGGCCGTCGACGCCTACTGGACCTCGGCCGCCGAGCACGGCATGAACGCCTCTACGTTCACGGCCCGGGTGATCGCGTCCACGGGCGCGGACGTGTCGGCCGCGCTCTCGGGCGCCGTGGGCGCCATGTCCGGGCCGCTGCACGGCGGCGCCCCCTCCCGTGTGCTCGGCATGATCGAGGAGATCGAGCGGACCGGGGACGCGGAGGCCTACGTCAAGCAGGCCCTGGACAGGGGCGAGCGGCTGATGGGCTTCGGGCACCGCGTGTACCGCGCCGAGGACCCGCGGGCGCGGGTGCTGCGCCGCACCGCCCGGGAGCTGGGCGCTCCGCGCTTCGAGATCGCGGAGGCGCTGGAGAAGGCGGCCCTGGAGGAGCTGCACAACCGCCGCCCCGACCGTGTCCTCGCCACGAACGTGGAGTTCTGGGCGGCGATCATCCTGGACTTCGCCGAGGTCCCCGCACACATGTTCACGTCCATGTTCACCTGCGCCCGGACGGCCGGCTGGTCGGCGCACATCCTGGAGCAGAAGCGCACGGGCCGCCTGGTGCGCCCCTCCGCCCGCTATGTGGGGCCCGGCCCGCGCAGCCCCCGGGAGATCGAGGGCTACGCGGCCATCGCCCGCTGAACCGTGCCTCTCGGCCGCCGCCGTGGGCGTACGCGCCCACGCCGGCGGCCGGTTCGCCGTCGTGCCGGGGCCGGGTCCGGCGGGGCGGGGTCAGGCCGGTGTGAGCAGGGCCGTGTGGTGGCGTTCGGCGGTGCGGGGGTGGGCCCGGAGCTTGCCCTTGAGCTCGTTGTAGCCGTACTCGGCGAACAGCGGGTTGGCCGGGTCGGCGGTGATGCCGGGTGCGGTGGGGGCGCCCGGGAAGGGCAGCGGCTCGATACGGGCGTCCAGGCGCGGGTTGTAGAAGAACGGCACGGAGAACCGCTCGGTGGCACCGGGCGGGCTGACGACCCGGTGGTTGGTGGCCAGCAGATAGCCGTTGGTGGCCACCTCCAGCAGTTCGCCCAGGTTCACCACGAACGCACCCTCCAGCGGCGGCACGTCGTGGAACCGCCCGTCCTCGCGGTGCACCTGGAGCCCGCCGACCCGGTCCTGGAGCAGCAGGGTGAGGAAGCCGTAGTCCTTGTGCGCGCCTACCCCCTGGTCGGCGCCGTCGTCGGCGCTGCCCGGGTAGCGGACCAGCTTGAGGTGCGGGTGGGCGCGGTCGCCGAAGACCGGATCGTAGAAGTCGGGGGCCGCGCCGATCGCGGTGAGCAGCTCGTGCAGCAGCCGCTGGGCGACCCCGCTGAGCCGGTCGATCCAGGCGAGGGCGGCGGTGCGCAGCTCGGGGAGGGCGGCGGGCCACTGGTTGGGGCCCTGGAGCCACCAGTAGGCGGCCTCGCCAGGGCCGGGGGCGCGGGCGGGACGTTCCGCGCCTATGTCGAGCTGGTCGCGCCAGTCGCGGGCGCCGCCGGTCCGCTCGTCGCCGATGCGCGTGTAGCCGCGGAAGTGGGGCGAGTTCGCGTTGTCGAGGGCGAGGCGGTCCGCTTCGGGCAGCGCGAAGAAGGCCCGCATGGCGCCGAGCAGGGCCTCGGTCTCGGCCCGGGTGACTCCGTGCCCGACGAGCTGGAAGAAGCCCACGTCGTGGGCGGCGCCGTGGAGCCGCGCGTGGAAGAGTGCCCGGGCCTCAGGTCCGCGGTCGGCGTCGGACAGGTCGATGATCGGGAGTTGGTCGTACGACGGGTTCGTCATGGAGTGCGTCCGCAGGGTGTACGGGGGCACGGAGCGGCCGCCGAGGGTAGGGCGGAGCCCCTGGGTGCCACGGGAGGGAGGAAGAGGGGGCTGGATCAGGCGGATCGCCGTCAGGCAGAACGCGGACAGCCCATGCTCGTCACGCGCACGTAGTCCACGTGTCGGCGTCGCACGAGCATCGGAAGCATGCGGCAAGAGTAACGCTCCCCTGCCGCGCTCCCGGTGCCTCCTCGGTCACATCCCAGGGTCCCTTGGGGCACGTCCGGGTGCACCTGGGCCGCACCCCCGGTGCCCGCTTCCCCCGGCTCAGCCGAGTGCGTCCTCCAGCAGCGCCCCCCACTGCGCCACCACCCGTTCCCGACGGGCGGCGTCGTCCGTGAGGAGGTTCGCGAGGCCCAGGCCGCGGGCCATGTCCAGCAGGCCCTGCACCGTCTCCCGCACCCCGGGCCGGGACTCGTCGGCACCCAGCAGGTCGACGGCGATGCGGTGCGTCTCACGGCCGACGCGGGCCTCCAGTTCCGTCACCCGCGGGCGCAGCTGGTCCTCGTCCGAGGCGGCGACCCACAGGTGCAGGGCGGCGCGGAACAGCGGGCCGGTGTAGAGGTCGACGAGGGCGGCGACCACCGCTCGGCGGTCGGCGGCACCCTGCGGGAACAGCGCCCGCAGAGCCGTGGAGCGCTCCTCGGCCACATACTCGACGGCTGCCGTGAACAGGTCCTCCCGGGTCGGGAAGTGGTGCTGGGCGGCACCGCGGGAGACGCCCGCGCGTTCGGCGACGACGGAGACCGTGGAGCCCGCCCAGCCGTGCTCGGCGAGACACGCCACCGCGGCTTCGAGGAGCCGCTGCCGGGTGGCCCTGCTGCGGTCCTGCTTGGGGACGCGTTCGGCCGTGCTCACACCACCCATGCGGGATCCCGTCTCTCGAGGAAGGCCGTCATCCCCTCGCGGGCCTGCGAGGAGGCGAACAGCCGGGCCGAGAGCGCGGTCAGATCGGCCGCGTCCCGGTCGAAGGTCTCCAGCACAGTAGCCGTGAGCAGCCGCTTGGTCTCGGCCAGGCCCTGCGGCGAGGCCCGGCGCAGTCCGTCGAGCACGGGGGCGAGGACCTCGTCGACGTCGGTGCCCGAGGCCGTGAGCAGTCCGGTGCGCACGGCCTCGGCGGCGTCGAAGCGTTCACCGGTGAGGTAGTAGCGGGCGAGGGCGCGGGGGTCGGTGCGGTGCAGCAGGGGCAGGGAGATCACGGCGGGCGCCACACCGATGCGGACCTCGGTGAAGGCGAAGGTGGCGCCGGTGGAGGCGGCCGCGATGTCGCAGGCGCCGAGTAGGCCGAGGCCGCCCGCCCGTACGTGTCCGGTGACCCGGGCGACGACGGGTGTGGGCAGCTCGACGATCTGCCGCAGCAGCCCGACCAGCGCGTCGGGGTGCGGGGGGTCGCGCAGGTCGGCGCCCGCGCAGAAGGTGTTGCCGGTGTGGGTGAGGACGACGGCGCGTACGTCGTGGTCCTCACCGCAGCGGGTGAGCGCGTCCGTCAGGCCCTGGACCAGCTCGGCCGAGAGGGCGTTGCGGTTGTCGGGCGAGTCGAGGGTGAGGGTGGTGACGCCGCGGTGGTTCGTGGCACGGACGGGTTCGGTCACGGCTGCTCCTCGGGTGCCGGCGGACGTTCCTCCGGTGGGACTTTCGCAACACGTCTCAGTACGACTTCGGCAGGCCGAGGCTCTGGTGGGAGACGTAGTTGAGGACCATCTCCCGGCTCACCGGGGCGATACGGGACACGCGCGCGGCCGTGATGAGCGAGGCGAGCCCGAACTCGCGGGTGAGGCCGTTGCCGCCGAGGGTGTGCACAGCCTGGTCGACGGCCCGGACACAGGCCTCTCCCGCCGCGTACTTGGCCATGTTGGCGGCCTCCCCCGCGGCGATGTCGTCGCCGGAGTCGTACAGGAAGGCGGCCTTCTGCATCATCAGCCGGGCCAGTTCGAGGTCGATGTGCGCCTGCGCGAGGGGATGCGCGATGGCCTGGTGGGCGCCGATGGGCTGCTTCCAGACGGTGCGGTCGCGCGCGTACGCGACGGCCCGGGAGATCGCGTAGCGGCCCATGCCGATCGCGAAGGCCGCGGTCATGACGCGTTCGGGGTTGAGACCGGCGAACAGCTGGAGCAGCCCGGCGTCCTCGTCGCCGACGAGGGCGTCCGCGGGGAGCCGTACGTCGTCCAGGGTCAGCTCGAACTGCTTCTCCGCGCTGTGGAGTTCCATGTCGATCGGGCGCCGCAGGAAACCGGGCGTCTCGCGCGGCACGACGAACAGGCAGGGCTTGAGCTTCCCGGTGCGGGAGTCCTCGGTGCGGCCGACGATCAGGGTCGCGTCGGCGACATCGACACCGGAGATGAACACCTTGCGGCCGCTGAGGATCCAGTCGGCTCCGTCGCGGCGGGCCGTGGTGGTGATGCGATGGGAGTTGGAGCCGGCGTCGGGTTCGGTGATGCCGAAGGCCATGGTGCGGGTGCCGTCCGCCAGGCCCGGCAGCCATTGTTCCTTCTGGGCGGTGGTGCCGAAGCGGGCGATGACCGTGCCGCAGATCGCCGGTGAGACGACCAGCATGAGGAGGGGGCAGCCCGCGGCGCCGAGCTCTTCGAGGACGATGGACAGTTCGGCGATGCCGCCGCCTCCGCCTCCGTACTCCTCCGGGAGGTTGACGCCGAGATAGCCGAGTTTCGCTGCTTCGGACCAGAGTTCGGTGGGGTGGCGGCTCTCCGCGATCACCGTGGTGAGGTAGTCGCGGCCGTAGCGTGTGCCGAGGGCGGCTACGGCGGAGCGGAGTGCCTTGTGCTCTTCGGTTTCCATGGCGGCATTCACAGGGGCCTCCTGGTTGTCGGCCGAGTGCGGTCCGTTCGGGTGGATCGCTGCGGTTTCCCCGCCCCCGGAGGGGCGCGTCCTTACTCCGGGCTGTGCACCACTGCCAGCAACGCACCGACTTCCACCTGCTCGCCGGGGGTGGCGTGGAGGGCCGTGACCGTTCCTGTGGCCGGGGCCGTGATCTTGTGTTCCATCTTCATCGCCTCCAGCCAGAGCAGGGGCTCCCCGGCCCGTACGGCCGATCCGACGGCCAGACCCTCGGCGACGCGCACGACCGTTCCCGGCATCGGCGCGAGCAGGGAGCCGGGGGCGTGGTCGGCGGCCGGCTCCCGGAAGCGGGGCAGAGCGGTCAGGGCGGTCGGTCCGGCGTACACCTGGTCGCCGTACCGGGCCATCTCGAACTTCCGCCGTACACCGTCGACTTCGAGAACCACGAGCCGGGCGTCCGCGTGCACGACCCGCACCCCGTCCGCTGTCAGGCCCTCGCGGGTGTGCCGGTAGCGCACCTCGTGCTCCTCGCCCGCCACCAGGTACCGCTTGACCTGCTCCTGGGACGGCAGATTGCGCCAGCCGCCGAACCGTGATCGGCCGTGCGCGCCGGCGAGGGCGGCGGCCAGGGGCGCATACGGGTCGGGGGCGGGCTCGGTCAGCCCGGGCAGATGGCGGTCGTAGAAGCCGGTGTCCATACGGGCCGCCGTGAACTCCTCGTGCCGCAGGGAGCGTACGAGCAGGTCCCGGTTGGTCACCGGGCCGTGGATCTCGGCCCGCTCCAGGGCGCCCGCGAGCCTCCGCACGGCTTCCGCGCGGGTGGGGGCGTGGACGACCGCCTTGGCGAGCATCGGGTCGTAGTGGACGCCGATCGTGTCGCCGTCCGCGTACCCCGCGTCCAGGCGCACGCCCGGCACGTCGAGGCGGTGCACAGTGCCCGTCTGCGGGGCCCAGCCCCGTGCCGGGTCCTCCGCGTAGAGGCGGGCCTCGATCGCGTGGCCGCGCGCGCGTGGGGGTTCGCGGTCTAGGGCGGCGCCTTCCGCGATCCGGATCTGGAGCGCCACCAGGTCGATCCCGAAGACCTCCTCGGTGACGGGGTGTTCCACCTGGAGCCGGGTGTTCATCTCCAGGAAGTGCGCCCGGCCGTCCGCGACCAGGAACTCCACGGTGCCCGCGCCCACGTAGTCGACGGCACGGGCGGCCCGTACGGCCATCGCGCACAGGGAGTCGGCCAGTTCGGGCGCCAGGCCCGGGGCCGGTGCCTCCTCGATCACCTTCTGGTGGCGCCGCTGGAGGGTGCAGTCCCGGGTGCCGAGCGTCCACACCGTTCCATGGGTGTCGGCGAGGACCTGCACCTCGACGTGGCGTCCGCCCTCCACGTACGGCTCGATGAAGACCTCGTCGTCGCCGAAGGCGCCGAGGGCCTCGGCGCGGGCGGCGGTCAGCTCTGCGTCCAGGCCGGCCAGGTCCCGTACGACCCTCATGCCGCGTCCGCCGCCGCCGGCCGCCGCCTTGACCAGGACGGGCAGGTCCGCGGCCGTGACCGTGGCCAGGGGTTCGAGGCCCATCAGCTTCTTCGCCCGCGTCTTGGAGGCCATCGCCTCGATCGCCTCCGGCGGCGGGCCGATCCACTTCAGGCCCGCGCCGAGCACCGCGCGCGCGAAGCCGGCGTTCTCGGAGAGAAAGCCGTACCCGGGGTGCACGGCGTCGGCGCCGGACGCGAGGGCCGCCCGCACGATCAGGTCGCCGCGCAGATACGTGTCCGCGGGCGCCGCCCCCGGCAGGCGTACCGCCGCGTCGGCCACGCGCGCGTGGAGCGCTTTCGCGTCGGCGTCCGAGTGCACGGCGACGGTACGGATGCCCAGCTCTCGGCAGGTACGGACAATGCGGCAGGCGATCTCGCCGCGGTTCGCCACCAGAACGGAATCGATCACGGGGCCCTCACATCCGGAAGACGCCGAACCCACCACGGGCGCCCTCGTAGGGCGCCGTGTGGATCGCGGACAGGCACAGGCCGAGCACGGTGCGGGTGTCGCGGGGGTCGATGACCCCGTCGTCGTACAGCCGCCCGGACAGGAACATCGGCAGGGACTCGGACTCGATCTGCTGCTCCACCATCGCGCGCAGTGCGGCGTCCGCGTCCTCGTCGTAGGGCCGGCCCTTGGCGGCCGCGGACTGGCGGGCGACGATCGACAGCACACCGGCGAGCTGCTGGGGGCCCATGACGGCGGACTTCGCGCTGGGCCAGGCGAACAGGAAGCGCGGATCGTAGGCCCGCCCGCACATGCCGTAGTGCCCCGCCCCGTAGGAGGCGCCCATGAGCACGGACAGGTGCGGGACCCGGCTGTTGGACACCGCGTTGATCATCATCGCGCCGTGCTTGATGATGCCGCCCTGCTCGTACTCCCTGCCGACCATGTAGCCGGTGGTGTTGTGCAGGAACACCAGCGGGATGTCCCGCTGGTTGGCCAGCTGGATGAACTGGGCCGCCTTCTGGGACTCCTCGCTGAAGAGCACTCCCCGGGCGTTGGCCAGCACCCCGACCGGGTAGCCGTGCAGGGTCGCCCATCCGGTGCACAGGCTCGTCCCGTACAGCGGTTTGAACTCGTCGAAGTCCGAGGCGTCGACGACCCGGGCGATGACCTCGCGCGGGTCGAAGGGGACCTTGAGGTCGCCCGGCACAATCCCGAGGAGTTCGTCCTCGTCATACTTGGGAGGGAGCGCGGGGCCCGGATCCGGGTACGCCTTGCGGTGGTTGAGCCGGGCGACCACCCGGCGGGCCTGGCGCAAAGCGTCCTGCTCGTCGACGGCGTAGTAGTCCGCGAGGCCCGACACGCGCGCGTGCATCTCGGCGCCGCCCAGGGACTCGTCGTCGCTCTCCTCGCCGGTGGCCATCTTCACGAGCGGAGGTCCGCCGAGGAAGACCTTCGCCCGCTCCTTCACCATGATCACGTGGTCGGACATCCCGGGGATGTAGGCGCCTCCGGCGGTGGAGTTCCCGAAGACGACGGCGACCGTGGGGATACCGGCGGCGGACAGACGGGTCAGATCCCTGAAGATCGCGCCGCCGGGGATGAAGATCTCCTTCTGCGACGGCAGATCCGCGCCCCCGGACTCCACCAGGCTGATGCAGGGCAGCCGGTTGGCGAGCGCGATGTCGTTGGCCCGTAGCGCCTTCTTCAGACTCCACGGGTTGCTGGCGCCGCCCCGCACGGTGGGGTCGTTGGCGGTGATCAGGCACTCGACGCCCTCGACGACACCGATGCCGGTGACCAGCGAGGCGCCCACCGTGTGGTCGCTGCCCCAGGCGGCCAGCGGCGACAGCTCCAGGAAGGGGGTGTCGGGATCGAGGAGGAGCTCGATCCGCTCACGGGCGAGGAGCTTGCCCCGCCCGCGGTGCCGCTCGACGTACTTCTCGCCACCGCCCGCCAGCGCCTTGGCGTGTTCGGCGTCCAGCTCCGCGAGCTTGACGAGCATGGCCTCGCGGTTGGCCCGGTACTCCGGGCCGCCCGTGTCCAGGGCCGAGGCAACGACGGTCACAGCAGGTCCTCCGGTATGTCCAGGTGTCGGGCACGCAGCCATTCGCCCAGGCCCTTGGCCTGCGGGTCGAAGCGGTGCTGCGCGGCGACGCCCTCGCCGAGGAGGCCCTCGACGACGAAGTTCAGGGCACGAAGGTTCGGCAGGACATGACGTACGACGGGCAGGCCCGCCGTCTCCGGCAGGAGTGCGCGGAAGCGGTCGACGGTGAGCGTGTGGGCGAGCCACCGCCAGGCCGCGCCCGTGCGTACCCACACCCCGACGTTGGCATCGCCGCCCTTGTCGCCGCTTCGGGCCCCGGCGACCAGTCCGAGGGGCGCCCGGCGGGTCGGGCCCGGGGGCGGCGGTGCGGGCGGAGCCGGCTCCGGCACGTCATCGAGTACGCGGGTGTCGTGGGCCGGGCACACCGGGATCCGTCGCCCGTCGTGGAGCACTGCCACATGATCGACGGCGTCATGTTCCACAAGTGCCGTTTCGAAGACCCCGTAGGGGGAGCCCTTTCCCGGCGGTGCGATCACATGGAAGCCGGGGTAGCTCGCGAGGGCCAGCTCGACCGCGGCGCCGCTGAGCGCCCGGCCCACCGCCTCCTGGGCGGGGTCGCGCACGACGAGCCGCAGCAGGGCGCTCGCCGTCTCCTCGGTCGGCGCGTCGGGGTGATCGGTGCGGGCGAGGTCCCACCGCACCTGCGCGGGCGGGGACTTGGCCGCCTCCAGGGCCGCCTCCATCTGGGCCTTCACGAACGCGGCCTTGGCCTCGATGTCGAGCCCGGTCAGCACGAACGTGACCTCGTTGCGGAAGCCGCCGAGCCGGTTCAGGCCGACCTTGAGCGTCGGGGGCGGCGCCTGCCCGCGCACGCCCTCGACGCGCACCCGGTCGGGCCCCTCCCGGGTGAGCCGGACCGTGTCGAGACGGGCGGTGACATCCGGGCCCGCGTACCGGGCGCCGGCGGTCTCGTACAGCAGCTGTGCGGTGACCGTGCCGACGTCGACGACACCGCCGGTGCCGTCGTGCTTGGTGATCACGCTGCTGCCGTCCTCGTGCAGTTCGGCGAGCGGGAAGCCGGGGCGACGCAGAGTCGCGGGCGCGTGCTCGGTGAAGAAGGCGTAGTTGCCGCCGGTGGCCTGCGTCCCGCACTCCAGGATGTGCCCGGCGACCACGGCTCCCGCCAGCCGGTCGTACTGGTCCGCCGTCCAGCCGAAGTGGGCGACGGCGGGCCCGGTGACCAGCGCGGCGTCCGTCACACGCCCGGTGACCACGACGTCGGCGCCCTCGCGCAGGCAGGCGGCGATGCCGTGACCGCCGAGGTAGGCGTGGGCGGCGAGGGCTCCGGGGTAGGAGGCGGTCAGGTCGTCGCCCTCGACGTGCGCCACCCGGACGGGGATGCCGAGGCGGTCGGCCAGCTCCCGTACGGCGTCGGCGAGTCCGGCGGGGTTGAGGCCTCCGGCGTTCGTCACGATCCGCACGCCCCGCTCCCGGGCGAGCCCCAGGCACTCCTCCAGCTGGCCCAGGAAGGTGCGGGCGTAACCCCCGGCGGGGTTCTTGAGGCGATCACGGCCGAGGATCAGCATCGTCAGCTCGGCCAGGTAGTCGCCGGTGACGACATCGAGCGGGCCGCCGGTGAGCATCTCGCGCAGGGCGTCGAAGCGGTCGCCGTAGAAGCCGGAGGCGTTGCCTATGCGCAGGGGCCTCACGCCCTCGCCCCCTTCGGCGGTCGACCGGTGCCCGGCGGGCCCGCGAAGGCCTGCGCGATGTCCAGCCAGCGGTCGGCGTCCGGGCCCTCGGCACGCAGGGCGAGATCGGCGCGGTGCGCGCGCTGGGTGACCAGGAGGCAGAAGTCGAGAGCGGGGCCGGTGACGCGCTGCGGAGCGTCGTCGGGGCCGTACGTCCACACGTCCTGGGACGGTCCGAAGAGTTCCACCCGGAACGGCTCGGCGGGAGCGGGCAGTCCATGGACCGCGTAGGCGAAGTCGCGGGTACGGCAGCCGAGTCTGGCGATGTGCCGGAGCCGGGCGGTCGGGGTGGGCGGGACACCGAGCGCGTCCGCCACGTCCAGGCCGTGGGCCCAGGTCTCCATGAGACGGGCGGTGGCCATGGAGGCGGTTGACATCGGCGGGCCGTACCAGGGGTGACGGACGCCGGGCGGTGCCTCGCGCAGGGCCCTGCCGAGCGCCGCACGGCTCTCGCGCCACTCGGCGAGCAGCCGCGCGGGCGGCAGCGCCGCGCCCTCGCGGGCGGCCTCGTCGACCCAGGTGTCGGGTGACTTGAGCGCCTTGTCGATCTCCGCCGCGAACGCCTCCGGCTCGGTGACGGCCACCAGGGCGGCCCGGTCCGTCCAGGCGAGGTGGGCGATCTGGTGGGCGACGGTCCAGCCCTGGGCGGGCGTGGCGAGCGCCCAGCGCTCCTCCCCCAATTCGGCGACCAGCCGGTCGAGTTCCTCGCTCTCCCGGCCCAGATCGTCGATCACTGACGACACGTCGGACACGATGCGCTCCCCTCGGGGCACGGCGGTGTGCGTGGGGAGCATGGCAGTGGACGCCGAAACAAGCAAGCATGCTTGCATGAGTTTGTTTTCCACAACTCCGCCACGACTCACACGCGCATGGCTACTGTGAGTGATGGGAGGTGGTCGGTGTGCGGAGCCGTGAACTCGACCCGGGTGCGTCGCCGTTGGACTCGCAGCGGGACCGTCCCGTGGCGCGGGCGCGCCTACGAGGACCTGCCCCGGGGATCGGGGCAGATCGCTCGGTTCGTGCACTGCTCGCGCAGCGTCATGCGCGCACGCGCGGTGACACCTGCGGCTTCGTCGTGAGACCCGGGCACAGGTTCGTGAGCTGCACACGGGTGCGTCCGTGGAACTCATGAGACCGTCCGGACACATGCGCCCACACGAGGTGTGCGGCGTAGCCGGGGACTAGAAGTAGATGATGTCCCAGTGGCTGCCTTCGTCGCAGTACAGGTCGCCTGACGGGGCCTTCCACAGCGGGAAGCCATCGCCACGGAGGCCGACGTATTGGAAGGTGTCCTTGATGTAGCCGTTGAGAGCGGGGCTGGGCCGGAGGTCGATCTTGTAGCCGTTGGCGTGGCTGTACTTCTCGCCTTCCCCGTGGCCGACCTCTGTGCCGCCCATGACGACGAGGCTCGCGACGCCGCTGGCCTTCTTGAGGTTGATCACCCCGTCCACCGTGCTGCTGAGGATCCCCTCGTACGAGACGCAGCTCGGGTTGTTCTTGTCGGTACAGCCCCCGGGGGATGTCGCCGTGATGCCGTTGGGGATCAGTCGCACCTCCGCCTCGGCCTGGGTCAACGGCATGCCGGAAGCCGAAGCGACCCCGGCGGTGAACAGCAGAGCGGCCCCGATCCCGGTGACAGTGACTGTCAGCTGGGGCAGTACGCGCATGGTGCCTCCTGAAGGTTGGGGGTCTGACGCCTACCGTGCGTCACGGAGTACAACGACCGTTCTCTGCACTGGTGCCGGGATGATCAACTCTTGCCCACCGGGGTCAGCAGCCGCGGTCGCGCCCCCACGGCGGCAGCCGACGTCGGCGGGCGGATGGTTCAGCTCCGGCTCACCGCTGGTACGCCCCCGGACGTCGGGCGGGCCCCAGGGCCCGAAGGCCGGGGGGACCACAACGTCTGGGCGCTGTCGCAATCCAGCCACTACATGTAGTGATCGGCTCGCAAGGCGGTGCTGCGCCCGTCTACCTCGCTGACCTCAGGAGGTGCCGGGTGCCCTCGCTGCGGCCGTGCGCGGCCCTCACCCGACTGCGCGTTCTGCGCAACCACTCGAATGCCACAACAGGGAGCCCGAGCGCCGATGAGGTCGATCCACCCTGCGGTTTCCTTCGTGTCCCCAGCGGACGGTCCGGCCGCGCGCCGGGGGCAGGTAGTCAGGGCACGGGGCTGACACCAGCCCCCCCGCGTTCCACCGTGTCCCAGCAATGGCCAGGAAGCGGCCTCCGGGGACGGATTCGTCAAGGGTTCACACACCTGGTTGGGTCTACTACCCTGGACTCTTAGGTGCAGCACACTGCACATATCGAGTCGAGTCCCCTGGAAGGCCCCGTGAACCCCGCCGGCACCGCCCCCTCCTCCCCGGCCCCGGCCGCGACCGCGACCGCGACCGAGTTCGCGCCGTCGGCGCGCGGCGGGCCGGGCCGACGCGGTCTCGGGCCCGTGGGGCTGGTGCTCGCGGGAGGCGTCTCCGTGCAGTTCGGCGGGGCGCTCGCGGTGAGCCTGATGCCGCGTGCCGGTGCGCTCGGCGTGGTCACCCTGCGGCTGGTCGTGGCGGCCGTCGTACTGCTTCTGGTCTGCCGGCCCCGGCTGCGCGGGCACTCGCGCGCCGACTGGGGCACGGTGGTCGTCTTCGGCACCACCATGGCCGCGATGAACGGCCTCTTCTACCAGGCCGTGAACCGCATTCCGCTGGGCCTCGCCGTGACGATGGAGGTCCTCGGCCCGCTGGCCCTGTCCGTGCTCGCCTCCCGCCGCGCGGTGAATCTGGTCTGGGCGGGTCTCGCGCTCGCTGGGGTCTTCCTTCTGGGCGGCGGAGGCTTCGGCGACCTGAACACGGCCGGTGTCGCCTTCGCCCTCTCGGCGGGCGCGATGTGGGCGGCGTACATCGTCTTCAGTGCCCGTACCGGACGGCGTTTCCCCCAGGCCGACGGGCTGGCGCTGGCCATGGGGGTGGCCGCGGTGCTGTTCGTGCCGCTGGGGATCGCCGAGTCCGGCACCAAGCTGCTCGTACCGACGACGGTCGGGCTGGGCGCGGGGGTGGCGATGCTTTCCTCGGTGCTGCCCTACACCCTGGAACTCCTCGCCCTGCGACGGCTGCCCGCCTCCACGTTCGCGATTCTGATGAGTCTGGAACCGGCGATCGCGGCGACCGCCGGCTTCCTGGTCCTCGGCCAGTCCCTGACCGCGACACAGGTGGTGGCGATCGCCCTGGTGATCGCGGCGAGCATGGGCGCGGTTCGGACCCATACCCGCCGAACCGCACCGCCGGCCGAACCCGAGGCCTGACCGGCCCGACCGGTGCGACCGGCCCGACCGGTGCGAGCGGTGGTTGGCCTCAGCGGTGGGACATGTACAGGGCCAATGCCTTGTGCAGCAGGCGGTTGAGGGGGAAGTCCCACTCGCCCAGGTACTCCGCCGCGTGCCCGCCCATGCCGACCTTGAAGCGGAGGAGGCCGAGGAGGTGGTCGGTGTCCTCCACCGTGTCGGTGATGCCGCGCAGGTCGTAGACGGCGGCGCCAAGTCCGTGGGCGTCGCTCAGCATCCGCCACTGGATCGCGTTGTTCGGCTGCACCTCGCGCCTGCGGGCGGTGGAGGCGCCGTACGAGTACCAGACATGTGTGCCGACCGTCAGCATCGTCGCGGCGGCGAGCACCTCCCCGTCGTGATGGGCGAGGTAGAGCCGCATGCGGTCCGGGTGCTCCGCCGTCAGCGCGGTCCACATCCGCTGGAAGTACGGCAGCGGGCGCGGGCTGAAACGGTCGCGTTCGGCGGTCTCCGTGTAGAGGATGTGGAAGGCGGGCAGATCGTCGTAGCCGCCCTGCACCACCTTCACGCCCGCCTTCTCGGCCTTCTTCACATTGCGGCGCCACTGCTGGTTGAGGCCGCGGTGGACGTCGTCCAGCGTCCGTCCCGCGAGCGGCACCTGGAAGACGTAGCGGGGCTGTCCGGCCGCGAAGCCGTCCTCACCGCCCGGTTCCGCCTGCCGCCAGCCCATGCGGCGCAGCCGGTCCGCCACCGAGGACGCGCCCGGTTCCTCCTCGGTCGCCGGGACGTCCCGCAGCCGCCGCGCGGCCGGGTCCGCGATCGCCGCCTTGACCGCCTCCGCGCTCCAGCGGCGTACGGTCACGGGTGGGCCCATCTTCACCGAGAAGGCGCCGCGGCTCCTCAGATACGCGAGCAGCGGCGCCAGCCACCGGTCCAGTTCCGGCGCGTGCCAGTCGATCACCGGGCCCTCGGGCAGATACGCCAGGTACCGCCGGAGCTTCGGCACCGGGCGCATCAGGACCAGTCCCGCCCCGACCGGCCGCCGGCCGTCCTCCTCGAACCAGCCGAGGCTCTCCGCCCGCCAGTCCGGCTTCACATCGCCCCACGACGGCACCTGCATATGGCTGGCGGACGGGCGGGCGGTGATGAAGGCCAGGTGTTCCTCGCGGGAGATCGGGCGGACGTGAAGGGTCATGCGGGGCTCCTCGGTGAGTGACACGGTGACACCGGCACGGGCCCCCCGCTCCTCGATCCTCCCGGACACCCGTCGAGCCTTCATCCCGGCCGCGGGGATTTCACTGCGCTGGTCGTCACCGCTCGGCTCCTCCCCTGGTTCACGTCCTGGTTCCGTTCTCGGTTCCGTTCTCGGTTCCGTTCTCGGTTCCGTTCTCGGTTCCTCGCAGGCCTGTCCTTGTTGTTTCCAGCCCCTCCGCCAGGAGCTCCGCCAGGTGACGCGCCCTGCGGCCCGCCAGGTGTTCCAGCTGGGTGCGGCAGGAGAAGCCGTCCGCGAGGACCACCGCGTCCCCGGGCGCCGACCGCACCGTCGGGAGCAGCTGCTCCTCCGCGCAGGCGACCGAGACCTCGTAGTGGCCCCTCTCGAAGCCGAAGTCGCCGGCCAGCCCGCAGCAGCCGCCGCTCAGCTCTCCGGTCAGGCCGGCCGCCGCGCGCAGCCGCCGGTCGGCCGCGTCGCCCAGGACGGCGTGCTGATGGCAGTGGGTCTGGCCGACCACCGGGCCGTCCAGCGGCGGGGGTGTCCAGTGCGGGGCGAACCGTTCCAGGGCTTCCGCGAACGTCACCACCGCCGCCGCCAGCCGGGCCGCACGCGGGTCGGCGTGCAGCAGCTCGGGCAGGTCGGTGCGCAGGGCGGCGGCGCAGCTCGGCTCGAGGACGACCACCGGGAGACCGGCCGCCAGGACCGGTTCCATCAGATCGAGGGTGCGGCGCATGACGGCGCGGGCGCGGTCGAGCTGGCCCGTGGAGACATAGGTCAGGCCGCAGCAGACCCGGCCGTGCCGGGAGGGCAGCGGGACGCGCCGGGCCCGCGCCACCGGCGGCAGGAGCACACGCAGGCCCGCCGCCCGCAGCACCCGTACGGCGGCCTTGCCGACGGACGGCGACAGATGCTCGGTGAAGGTGTCCGGCCACAGGACGACCCGTGCGCCATAGGGTGCCCCGGTGCCCGCGCCGTCCCGCCGCGCCGCCTGGCGCCCCCACCACCGGCTGAACGTCTCGCGTGCCAGGCGCGGTATCGGCCGCTCGGGCGCGATCCCGGCCAGCCGCCTGGCGAAGGCGGCGGCCGGGCGCAGGGACGCGAGCGCGTTGACCGCCGGGGCCGTGCGCGTGCGGGCGACGGCCCGCAGCCACACCGGCAGCCACCCCATCGCATAGTGCGCGGCCGGTCTGCGCCGCCCCGCGTAGTGGTGGTGCAGGAACTCCGCCTTGTAGGTGGCCATGTCGACGCCGACCGGGCAGTCCGTGCGGCAGCCCTTGCAGGACAGGCACAGGTCCAGGGCGTCCCGTACCTCCGTGGAACGCCAGCCGTCGGTGATCACCTCGCCCGCCAGCATCTCGTGCAGCAGCCGGGCCCGCCCACGCGTGGAGTGCTCCTCCTCGCCGGTCGCCCGGAACGAGGGGCACATCACGCCCGCGCCGGACACCGTCTTGGTACGGCACTTGGCGACGCCCACGCAGCGCCGGACGGCGGCCGAGAAGTCGCCGCCGTCCGCCGGGTAGCCGAAGGAGACGTCCACGGGTTCGCGGGGCAGCACCGCGAACCGGAGGTTGGCATCCAGGGGGGCCGGGCGGACCAGCATCCCGGGGTTCAGCAGGTCGTCCGGGTCCCAGACGCCCTTCGCCCGCTCGAACAGAGCGACCAGATCCGGGCCGTACATCGCCGGAAGCAGCTCGGCCCGGGCCTGCCCGTCGCCGTGCTCGCCGGAGAGCGAGCCGCCGTGGGAGACGACCAGGGCGGCGAGTTCCTCGGAGAAGCGGCGGAAGCGGGTGACGCCCGCGGGCGAGAGCAGGTCGAAGTCGATGCGGACGTGGATGCAGCCGTCCCCGAAGTGCCCGTACGGCGCCCCGTGCAGACGGTGTTCGGCGAGCAGGCGCCTGAAGTCCCGGAGGTACTCCCCGAGGCGCGCCGGGGGCACCGCGCAGTCCTCCCAGCCCGGCCATGCCTCCGCGCCCCCGGGCATCCGGGTCGCCGTACCGCTCGCGTCCTCGCGCAGCCGCCACAGCGCGCGCTGCCCGGCCGGGTCCGTGACCACCACGGCGTCCGTGACATCCGCCGCCCGTACGATCGCCCTGGCCCGCGCGCGTGCCTCGGCCGGGGTCGCGCCGCCCGTCTCCACGAACAGCCAGGCGCCGCCGCGCGGCAGCCAAGCCGACGCCGGTACGAGGTCGGCGGCCATGCCCTCCACGGTCAGCGGGCCCCACGGCAGCAGTCCGGCCGCCGCCTGGGCCGCCGCGCTCTCGTCCGCGTACGCCAGCACGGCCAGGGCATGGGCGCGCGGCTTTTCGACGAGGTCCACGACCGCCTGTGTCAGCACGCCGAGTGTGCCCTCCGAGCCGCAGAAGGAGCGGGCCACGTCCGCGCCGTTCTCGGGGAGCAGGGCGTCCAGCGCGTACCCGGAGATGCGGCGCGGGAGGACCGGATATCCCGTGCGCAGCAGCGCCAACTCCCTTTCCGCCAGGGCCAGCAGGCCCGCGGGCGCGCCCCGCCCGGCACGGCCCGGCGTGAGCGCCTCCCCGCGCGCGGTGAGCACCGACAGCTCGCGCACGCTGTCCGCCGTGGTGCCCCAGGCCACGGAGTGGGAGCCGCACGCGTTGTTGCCGATCATTCCGCCGAGGGTGCAGCGGGCGTGGGTGGAGGGATCCGGGCCGAAGCGCAGCCCGTGCGGGGCGGCGGCCTCCTGGAGACGGTCCAGGACGACACCGGGCTGGACCACCGCCGTGCGGGCCTCGGGGTCGAGGGACACGATCCGGTTCATGAACCGGGTGAAGTCGAGCACCACGCCTGTGCCCGTCGCCTGCCCGGCGATCGACGTGCCGCCCCCGCGGGCGACCACCGGCACGGCGTGCGCCCGGCACACGCTGAGCACGGCCGCCACGTCGTCCGCGTCCCGGGGAGCGACCACGCCGAGCGGCACCCGCCGGTAGTTCGACGCGTCCATGGTGTGCAGCGCCCGCGCCGTCGCCCTGAAGTCGACGACGCCGCGCACAGCGGCGCCCAGTTCCGCACGCAGCGCGGCGGCGTCCACGTCCCCGGCCCCCGGCCGCGGCTCCTCGGGATCCGTCATGCTCCCAGAATGCCCCCGGCGACGGACAGTGACCGTCCCCGGGCGCATCGGACGCGTCCCTTAGGACGTCCCCTCGGCTGTCCGACGGGAGGAGAAGGCGCACGGCCCGACCGCGGGTGCCTGCGACATCACCCGGGAAACAAAGAACCGGCACATCTCCTTCGGCCCCGGTCCGCGCCCGGCGCGGGCCCACGCGGATCCCCGGTCGCGGGCCGGGGTCCCCCGTGCTTCCTCACAACTCCGCGGGCCGGAGGGCGTCGTCTCATCGAACGGACACGTTTCCGTCCGGTTTCTCCGAAGAGATACCCTCCGGCTCGTGGCTGACATCCAGATTCCTGCTGACCTCAAGCCCGCTGACGGCCGTTTCGGCGCGGGTCCCTCCAAGGTGCGGGTGGAGGCGCTGGACGCCCTCGCCGCCACGGGTAGCTCCCTGCTCGGCACGTCCCACCGCCAGGCCCCGGTCAAGAACCTGGTCGGCAAGGTGCGCGAGGGGATCCGCGACCTCTTCCAGCTCCCCGACGGCTACGAGGTCATCCTCGGCAACGGCGGCTCCACCGCTTTCTGGGACATCGCGACCCACGGTCTGATCGAGAACAAGTCGCAGCACCTCAGCTTCGGCGAGTTCTCCTCCAAGTTCGCCAAGGCCGCGAAGCTCGCCCCCTGGCTCGCCGAGCCCACGGTCCTGTCCTCCGCCCCCGGAACGCACCCCGAGGCCGAGGCGGAGGAGGGCGTCGACGTCTACGCCTTCACCCACAACGAGACGTCCACGGGCGTCGCGATGCCGATCAAGCGCGTCGCGGGCGCCGACGAAGGTTCCCTGGTCCTGGTGGACGCGACCTCCGGCGCGGGCGGCCTCCCGGTCGACATCGCCGAGACCGATGTCTACTACTTCGCCCCGCAGAAGTCCTTCGCCTCCGACGGCGGCCTGTGGATCGGTGTGTTCTCCCCGGCCGCGATCGAGCGCGCCGAGCGGATCCACGCCTCCGGCCGCCATGTCCCGGAGTTCTTCAGCCTTCCCACGGCGATCGACAACTCCCGCAAGAACCAGACGTACAACACCCCGGCCCTCGCCACCCTGTTCCTGCTCGACCAGCAGCTGGAGTGGCTGAACGGCCAGGGCGGCCTGGACTTCGCGGTCCGCCGCACCGCCACCTCCGCCCGGACGCTGTACGGCTGGGCCGAGGACGTCAAGTTCGCGACCCCGTTCGTCGCCGACCCGGCCAAGCGCTCCCAGGTCATCGGCACGATCGACTTCTCCGACGAGATCGACGCGTCGGCGGTCGCCAAGGTGCTGCGCGCCAACGGCATCGTGGACACCGAGCCGTACCGCAAGCTCGGCCGCAACCAGCTGCGCATCGCGATGTTCCCGGCGGTCGACCCGGCGGACGTCGAGGCACTGACCAAGTGCGTCGACTATGTGATCGAGAAACTCTGACCGTCTCGCCGTTCACGTCGCCAAGGGGCGCCCGATCCTGAACCGGGCGCCCCTCGGCCGTCTCTACGGCTTCCGGCGAAGCAGCCGTTTGAGGCCGAGGACCAGCGCCAGGCCCACGGCCAGCACCACGGCACCGACCTTGTAGTCGGCGGTCGGCGGTGTGCCGTTGCCCGAGCCGGCCCGTGGGGTGCCGTTCCCCGAGGGAGACACGGAACCACCGGCTCCGTGGTTGCCGGGCACGCTCCCGGGCTGCACCGGGCTGTCGCCGCCCTCGCTCCCGTACAGGAGCTTCGAGCCGTCGACGGTGTAGGTGACCGACTCGCCCTGCCTTTGCAGGGGCACGTCGAGGCGGGCCTGCCGTGTGATCCGCCCGCTGTTCCAGGCGTAGGCGATACCGCCGAAGTAGCCGCGCACCGCAAGCTGTCGGCCGTCGGGCGAGAAGGCGGCGTCGGTGGCCCACAGGTCGACGGCGGCGACGGGCCGGAAGACGTTCGTCCCGGTGGACGACAGCGTGGCCGGACCCTCGTAGAGGTGCCCGCCGTCCTCCTTCTTGTCGATGATGTAGATCCGCCCCGTCCTCGGATGCACCACGAGGGACTCGGCGTCCCGGGGGCCGTCCGCGTACTTCACGACGTACTGGGTGGCGCGGACCGTCTGGTCCTTCAGCACCTTCGGCTCGGGCAGCCGGTAGATCCACACATAGGGCCACCGGCCGCCGAAGTTGTCGCCGATGTCACCGACGTAGATCTCGTTGCCCGGGCCGATGGAGATCGCCTCGACGTCGCGGGGCGTGCCGACGCCGCGGAGGGTGACGGTGGCGACGGTCTTCCCGGTGCGGCCGTCCACGGCGTAGAGGTACGGGCCGTCGTCGCTGTCGTTGTGGGTCCAGTAGACCCCGGGGTGGAGACGCGAGGCGGCGAGCCCGCTGGACTCGCTGATCCGGGGGTCCTTGATGGTGAAGCCGCCGTCACCGTCGGCGGAGGCGGGCGCGGCGCACACACCGACGAGAAGGGCCCCGGCAAGGAACGCGAGCGATCGACGCATTCCCCAAGCCTGCCATCCGGCGCCGTCGTTCAGCGGCAGGGCGGGTCCGGCCGCCGGCGCCGGGCGGGGTGTCGATCCTCACACCGGCCCCGCCCCATACGTCCCCCCTGCGGCCCACGGTGATCGTCCATGATGTGCGGATGCTCAGGTTCATGCCCGTAGGCGACTCCATGACGATCGGCAGCGCGGGCGAGCACACGTGGCGCTACCGGCTGTGGCGGCACCTGTGCGCGACGTACGACGGCCCGTTCTCACTCGTCGGCCCGCGCGAGACGCTGTACGACAAGGCCACGGACACGCCCACGTCGTACGCCTACGCCGATCCCGGCTTCCCGCGCGGCCACCTCGCGGGCTGGGGCGAGGGCTGGGTGCACATGGCGCCGCTGATCGGCGGGGCCGTACGGGAGTCACGGGCGGACGTGCTGCTGGTCTCCCTCGGCCTGATCGACCTCGGCTTCTACACGAACGCCGAGCAGACCGCGGAGAACGTACGGAAGTTCGTGGCGGAGGCCCGGCGGGCCAACCCGCGCATCCACATGGTCATGCTGCCGGTGATCCCGAACATCCGGGCCGAGACGGAGGCCCCGTTCGGGGCCCAGGTCGCGTCCTTCAACGAGCTTCTGGTGAAGACGGTGACGGACCTCGACGAGCCGGGCTCACCGATTCTGGCGGCCTCGCCCCCGCCGTCGTACGACATCCACCGGGACACCTACGACGGCACGCACCCGAACGCGAGCGGCGAGCACAAGATCGCGGAGGCGTTCGTGGAGGCGATGTACCAGGGGTGGGGGATCGCACAGCCTTACGAGGCCGGAACGGATTGACCGAATACCGACGCGCCCTGGTCACCGTGCGTGTCGTTGTACTGCGCGGCTGCACTCGTGCGGAGGGTGGCCGGGGAGGAGCGCCACCATGACCGTCCTGGAAGACAGGATCGAGATCGAGATGGCCGACACAAACGTCGAGCGCCTGGACCAGTGGTTCAAGCGGCTTGAGCGGATGCCCGTCCCCGAGGGTTACAAGGTTGAGATCGTGGGGGGCAGTGTCTTCATGACGCCGCAGCGGGACATCCGCTGGGAAACCATTCGCGAGATCCTCTGGGCGCTCGAGGACCACTTCGGGAGGAGGCGCGCACGGGTGTTCTCGGACGTCCGCATCGACTTTCCCGGCCTGGAAAACGGCTTTTGCCCCGATGTGGCCAAGCTACGCGAAGGCGCCACAAAGGACGACGAGGGTCGCTGGCGGTACGGAGACGTCGAGTTCATCGCCGAAGTCATCTCGAACGGGACGGCCCGGAACGACTACGGTCCCAAGAAGACCGCCTACGCACTCGCCGAAGTCCCCGTGTACCTCATCGCCGACCCCTACCAGGGCGCATGCCACGTGTACACCGAGCCGAAAGAGGGCGATCACGTGCGAGCTGCGCGTCGACTACGGAACCGATGTCGATATGACCACCACCCCCCTCGGCCTCACCCTCAGAACCGACGACTTCCCCCGCGACTGACCGGCCTTCGCCCAACGCCCCTTGCCTGGAGCGCACTCCACGCCGTTGGCTAGGCAGTCATGGAATACACGCAGCTCGGACGCACGGGACTCAAGGTCAGCCGGCTCGTCCTCGGGACCATGAACTTCGGCCCGCAGACCGAGGAGGCCGACAGTCACGCGATCATGGACGCGGCGCTGGACGCGGGCATCAACTTCTTCGACACCGCCAACGTGTACGGCTGGGGCGAGAACAAGGGCCGTACCGAGAGGATCATCGGCAACTGGTTCGCCAAGGGCGGCGAACGGCGCGACAAGGTCGTGCTCGCCACCAAGGTGTACGGCAACATGGCGGCGGACGGCGATGTCTGGCCCAACCACGACAAGCTCTCCGCGCTCAACATCCGGCGGGCGGTGGACGCCAGCCTCCAGCGGCTGAAGACCGACTACATCGACCTGTACCAGTTCCACCACGTCGACCGGAACACTCCCTTCGAGGAGATCTGGCAGGCCATCGACGTCCTGGTCCAGCAGGGGAAGATCCTCTACGCCGGATCCAGCAACTTCCCCGGGTACAAGATCGCCCAGGCCAACGAGATCGCCGCCCGCCGCCACGGCACGATCGGCCTCGTCAGCGAGCAGTGCCTGTACAACCTCTACGAGCGCCGCGCCGAGATGGAGGTCATCCCGGCCGCGCAGGACTACGGACTCGGGGTCATCCCGTGGTCGCCGCTGCACGGCGGACTGCTGGGCGGTGTCATCAAGAAGGAGGTGGAGGGCGGCCGCCGGGCCGGTGGCCGGACCGCCGAGGCGCTCGCCGACCCCGCCGTCCGGACGCGGATCCAGGCCTACGAGGACCTGCTCGACAAGCACGGTGTCGAGCCCGGCGAGGCGGCCCTCGCCTGGCTGCTGACCCGCCCCGGTGTCACCGGCCCCATCGTCGGCCCGCGCACCGCCGGGCAGCTGGAGTCGGCGCTGCGGGCGGTCGAGCTGGAGCTCTCGGAGGAGGTTCTGGCCGGCCTCGAGGAGATCTTCCCGGGGACCGGACCGTCACCGGAGGCATTCGCCTGGTGAGCCGACACGGCTACCGGCAGGACTGGACGGCCGCGCTCCGCATCACCTGCCGAGCGCGGCCGCCACGGCTACGACGGCGAACATCAGCACAAGCGCACCGGCCATGATCCGGTTCCGGGTTTTCGGGTCCACGTCTTCGAGACTAACCGCCCCGTCCTACGATCCTTCCGCCGGACCGTGCCCCACGGGCCCGAGCGGCCAGCGGGCGACCGGCTCGTAGCGGGGCTGCTCGCCGGGCACCCCGGACTTCGGCAGGTGGCTGCGGACCAGGACCAGCGCGTCCACCGTCCAGGGCCGGCTGCGGAAGCCGCGCAGGGCATCGACGCAAGGGCGTACGTCCACCGCGTCCCGGCTTCGCGCCAGCGTCAGGTGGGCCTGGTAGCGACGGTGCTCCCCCATCGGTACGCCCGCCTTCCGCGCCGCCGCCTCCGAGCGCTCGGCCAGCAGCCGCAGGGTGGGCAGGTCGCCCTCCGCGCCCGTCCACAGCGCCCGCCCGCGCCCGAACTGTCCGCCTCCCCGCAGCGCGAGCGGGAAGGACGGCGTGCGGCGGGCCGTGCGCTCCAGGCGTGCCGAGAGATCCGGTACGACCTCCTCGTCGACCTCACCGTAGAAGGCGAGGGTGAAGTGCCAGCCGGGGCGGCCGGTCCAGCGCAGTCCGTCCGCCCCCGGCAGCCGCTTCAATGCGGCCACCTCGCGGGCGAGTTCGTGGGTCACGTCCTCGGGTGGCAGCAGCGCGGCGAAGAGTCTCATACGACCAGTCTCCCCGGCGCACACCCGCACGCCCGGTGTCTCCCGGTCACCGTACGTATCGTTGCGCCGCTGCGCGCGACTGACCCGGGGCCCCCGGCAGCCGGGGGCCCCGGGCTACGCCGCCGTCGCCAGCTCTTCCTGCCGCTCCCGTGGGACGAAGCGGACCTCCGGGTGGCCGTGGCTCCAGCCGACCGACAGGCGCAGGCCGCCGGCCCGGGCCAGGACGAGGCCGATCGTCGCGGCCGCCGCCAGCGAGATCACACCGCCCGCCGCGAAGCCCATCCGGGCGCCGTATGCGTCCGTGATCCAGCCGACCAGGGGCGCCCCCAGGGGCGTACCGCCCATGAAGACCATCATGAACAGGGCCATGACGCGGCCCCGCATCGCCGGATCGGTGCCCATCTGGACGGTCGTGTTCGCCGTGACGTTCACCGTGAGTCCGAAGATCCCGATCGGGACCATCAGCAGCGCGAACAGCCACAGCGAGGGGGCCCCGGCCGCCACGGTCTCCAGCGCGCCGAACAGCGCCGCCGCCCCGATCAGCACCCGCAGCCGGGCCGTGCCGCGGCGGGCGGCGAGCAGCGCGCCGGTCAGCGAGCCGAGCGCCATCAGCGTGTTGAAGAGGCTGTAGGCGCCGGCGCCCGCGTGGAAGACGTCGTCCGCGTACGCCGACAGCCACACCGGGAAGTTGAAGCCGAAGGTGCCGATGAAGCCGACCAGGACGATCGGCCAGATCAGCTCCGGGTGTCCGGCGACATAGCGCAGCCCCTCGCGGAGCTGGCCCTTGCCGCGCGGGGCGCGTTCCACGACCTGCAGCTCGCGGGCGCGCATCAGCAGCAGCCCGGCGATGGGGGCGAGGAAGGACAGGCCGTTGAACAGGAAGGCCCAGCCCGTGCCGACGCCGGTGATCAGGACGCCCGCGACGGCGGGGCCGACCAGGCGGGCGGACTGGAAGTTCGCCGAGTTCAGGCTGACCGCGTTCTGAAGCTGCCGGGGGCCGACCATCTCCGAGACGAAGGACTGACGGGCGGGGTTGTCCAGGACCGTGGCGAGTCCGACGGCGAAGGCGGCGACGTACACATGCCAGACGTGGACGTGGCCCGAGAGTGTCAGGAAGGCAAGGACGAGGCCCGTGGCACCCATAGCGGACTGCGTGACCAGCAGGGTCGGGCGCTTGGGGAGCCGGTCGACGAGGACGCCGCCGTACAGCCCGAAGAGGAGCATCGGCAGGAATTGCAGTGCCGTGGTGACGCCGACGGCGGTGGAGGAGCCGGTCAGGCTCAGCACCAGCCAGTCCTGCGCGATGCGCTGCATCCAGGTGCCGGTGTTGGAGACGACCTGGCCCAGGAAGAAGAGCCGGTAGTTCCGCACGCGCAGGGAGCTGAACATCGAGGACTTGCCGGTCGCCGCCCGTTCGGCGGGATCGGGGCTCCCGGAATCCGTGGGGGGCTCGGGGCGGTCGGGGCGGTCGGAGAGGGCGGACGGGGGGTAGTGGGTGGCTGGTGCGGGGGCGGAAGCTGCTCCGGTTCCCGTACTCAAAGGGGTTCGCCTCCTTGCGATGACGGCTTCGTACGTACGCGGGTGGGGCCGCGTCCGGCGGGGTGGGCGTCCGCGGGGACGCCCACCGTCACAGGTGCGCGAGCTTTTCCAGGACGGGAGCGGCCGCGCGGACCTTCTCCCACTCGTCCTCGTCCAGGCCCTCGATCAGGCCGGCCAGAAACGCGTTCCGCTTGCGGCGGCTCTCCTCGAGCATCGCCTCGGCCCGCTCGGTCGGGGTGACCACCTTCTGGCGCCTGTCCTCGGGGTGCGGCTCCAGCCTGACCAGTCCCTTGCTCTCCAGCAGTGCCACGATGCGGGTCATCGAGGGCGGCTGGACGTGTTCCTTGCGGGCGAGCTCGCCGGGGGTGGCGGAGCCGCAGCGGGACAGGGTGCCGAGCACCGACATCTCGGTCGGGCTCAGCGACTCGTCGACCCGCTGGTGCTTGAGGCGGCGCGAGAGGCGCATCACAGCGGAGCGGAGAGCGTTCACGGCGGCAGCGTCGTCGCCATGGGTCAGGTCAGCCATGCTCTTTAGGGTAACTCATTACTTTCCCTAAAGACCACCGCGACGTCCCGCCGCGCGCGTGACCCCGGCCACGGCGGGCTGTACATCCGAGGGCCGCCCGGGAAGCTCCATGCCGCACAGATCACCCGAAGGAGTGATCCGGCGCGGGAACATGACGCACCGCCCGTCCGGATCCGGCAACCCTCGTACGCATGGGGACCAGCGTGCTCAGCGTGCGGCTGGACAGGGAGCTGCTCGAACGGCTCCGCCGGCACGCCGCCAGAAGAGGAATGAGCGTCCAGGACTATGTCGCCCGGACGCTCATTCGCGATGACTTCGACGAGCGGTTCCAGGCCGCCGTCGAGGAGACGGAGAGGTTCTACGGGGTCACCTGACCCCGCGGGAAGCCGGTCAGGTCAGACCCAGCGCCGGCATCAGGTAGTAGAAGGCGAACACCGACGCCACCGCATACATCGCGGCGGGGATCTCACGGGCGCGGCCGGCGGCCAGGCGCAGGACCACGAAGGTGATGAAGCCCATGCCGATGCCGTTCGTGATCGAGTACGTGAAGGGCATCGCCATCATGGTCACGAACGCCGGGATCGCGATCGTGTAGTCCGCCCAGTCGATCTCCTTGACCGAGTTGGACAGGATCAGGAAACCGACCGCGACCAGGGCCGGGGTGGCCGCCTGGGACGGGACCATCGTGGCGACCGGAGTGAGGAAGAGGGCCACGGCGAAGAGGGCACCCGTGACGACGTTCGCGAAGCCTGTGCGCGCGCCCTCACCGACGCCGGCCGTGGACTCCACGAAGCAGGTGGTGGCCGAGGAGGAGCTGGCACCGCCCGCCGCGACCGCGATGCCGTCGACGAGGAGCACCTTGTTGATGCCGGGCATGTAGCCCTCGGCATCGGTCAGCTTGGCCTCGTCGCCGATGCCCATGATCGTGCCCATCGCGTCGAAGAAGCACGACAACAGGACCGTGAAGACGAACAGGATTCCGGTCAGGACGCCGACCTTGCCGAAGCCGCCGAACAGGCTGACCTTGCCGATCAGGCCGAAGTCGGGGGTGGCGACCGGGTTGCCCGGCCACTTCGGGACGGTCAGCCCCCAGGAGGGGATCGTGGCGGCCGCGTTGAGGACCAGCGCGAGCACCGTCATCGCGACGATCGAGATCAGGATGGCGCCCGGCACCTTGCGGACGATCAGCGCGAAGGTGAGCAGCGTGCCGAGCACGAAGACCAGGACGGGCCAGCCGTTCAGATGGCCGCCGACGCCGAGCTGGAGCGGGACCGTGGTCTGCGCGACGTCCGGGATGCGGGTGACGAAACCGGAGTCGACAAGCCCGATCAGCATGATGAACAGGCCGATGCCGATGGAGATGCCCTTGCGCAGACCGAGCGGCACGGCGTTCATCACCCGCTCGCGCAGACCGGAGGCGACCAGCAGCATCACCACGAGGCCCGCCAGGACGACCATGCCCATCGCGTCCGGCCACGACATGCGCGGCGCGAGCTGCAGGGCGACGACCGTGTTCACGCCGAGACCGGCCGCCAGGGCGATCGGGACGTTTCCGATCACACCCATCAGCAGCGTGCTGAAGGCGGCGGTCAGGGCGGTGGCGGTGACCAGCTGGCCGTGGTCCAGGTGGTGCCCGTACATGTCCTTCGCGCTGCCCAGGATGATCGGGTTCAGCACGATGATGTACGCCATCGCGAAGAAGGTGGCGAAACCGCCCCGGATCTCACGGGGGAGCGTGCTGCCCCGCTCGGAGATCTTGAAGTAGCGGTCGAGGGCACCGGACGGCGGTCGGGTGCCCGGCTGCTGGGGGGCGGCCTTTGCGGGGGCCGAGGTGGACATGCGGGACCTCAGGGGTGCGGGGGGCTGCGGACGGACGCGAACAAACGTGATCGAGTCTTGCCTTCGCCCGATCACCTCAACGGGCTTCTCCACTTGCCGTTGGTGTTTCGTACGAATATAAGCAGCCAGACTCAAACCGTTTCAGTATGAACATATAAGCCGTAGATCGCTATCTCCGCGCGTAGACCCTTGGCGCGCAAGGGCCGGGGTCCGCCCCGTCGGCGGCGCCCGCCCCCTCGTAAGCTGTGCGCATGGCGAAGTGGACCCCGAAGCACGAGGCGCCGGAGCCCCTGGAGGGCCCCGTGGTCGCCACCATCACCGGCGGCACGATCCTCTGGTTCGTTCTCTTCCTGGTCCAGCTGCCGTTCTACGGCTGGTTCGCCGACCACGGACACACCTGGTGGCTGTGGACATGCCTGGCGGGCGCGGGCCTCGGCTGCATCGGCATCTGGTACGTGCGCAGGCGGGACGCCGCCATCAAGAGGGCCGCCGCCGAGCGGTGACCCGGGCGCCGCGTACAACCACCGCACGAGAGGCGTCCTCCCGGGGTCGGATCTTTGAAGCGCTCAAGGGGTGAAGGCGCAAATCCGCACGTACCGTCGAATGCATGACGCACATCGACGCGGGCGCCGAACTCGATCCCGTGCACCCCGTCCCCGCACCCGGG
Organism: Streptomyces sp. NPDC047079; assembly: GCF_040643755.1. Taxonomy (NCBI): domain Bacteria; kingdom Bacillati; phylum Actinomycetota; class Actinomycetes; order Kitasatosporales; family Streptomycetaceae; genus Streptomyces; species Streptomyces sp. NPDC047079. The sequence continues at coordinate 98,088 of NZ_JBEYUZ010000012.1, read as the reverse complement.
CTGACGCGAGGACTGTCCGCCGCCGAGGTGGCCGAGCGGGTCGCGCGGGGCGACGTCAACGACATCCCCGTCCGCAGCAGCCGCTCCCTGGGCGAGATCGTCCGCGCCAACGTCTTCACCCGCTTCAACGCGATCATCGGCGCGCTCTGGCTGATCATGCTGTTCGTGGCGCCGTTCCAGGACAGCCTCTTCGGCTACGTGATCATCGCCAACACCGCCATCGGCGTCATCCAGGAGTGGCGCGCCAAGAAGACCCTGGACTCGCTGGCGGTGATCGGCGAGGCGAGGCCCACGGTGCGCCGGGACGGGATCGCCGGCGAGGTCGGCACCTCGGAGATCGTGCTCGACGACATCATCGAGATCGGACCGGGCGACAAGATCGTGGTCGACGGTACGTGCGTCGAGACCGACGGACTGGAGATCGACGAGTCGCTGCTGACCGGTGAGGCCGACCCCGTCGTCAAACGCGCCGGGGCCCCCGTCATGTCCGGGAGCTTCGTCGTCGCCGGCAGCGGCGCCTTCCGGGCGACCAAGGTGGGACGCGAGGCCTACGCCGCCCAGCTCGCCGAGGAGGCGTCCCGGTTCACGCTCGTCGACTCCGAGCTGCGCAGCGGTATCTCCACGATCCTCAAGTACGTGACGTGGATGATGGTCCCGACCGCGATCGGCCTCATCGTCAGCCAGACCGTGGTCAAACACTACGGATTCAAGGACTGCCTGGCCCGCACGGTCGGCGGCATCGTGCCGATGGTCCCCGAGGGGCTCGTCCTGCTCACCTCCGTGGCCTTCGCCATCGGCGTCATCCGGCTCGGGCGCAAACAGGTCCTCGTCCAGGAACTGCCCGCCATCGAGGGCCTCGCCCGCGTCGACACCGTCTGCCTGGACAAGACGGGCACGCTCACCGAGGGCGGCATGGACGTCACCGAGCTGCGCCCGCTCCAGGGCGCCGACGAGACGTATCTGCGCAAGGTCCTCGGCGCGCTCGGGGAGGCCGACCCGCGTCCGAACGCCTCCCTCCGGGCGATCATCGACGCCTACCCGGACAGCGAGGACTGGCGCTGCACCGAGGCCCTGCCCTTCTCCTCCGCCCGCAAGTACAGCGGCGCGTCCTTCAGCGAGGGCAACGGGGAGGCCAGCACCTGGCTCCTGGGCGCCCCGGACGTCCTGCTGAACCCCGACGACCCGGCCCTGGCCGAGACCGAGCGCCTCAACGAGCAGGGGCTGCGCGTGCTGCTGCTGGCCCGCGCCTCCCGGGACCTGGACGACCCCCGGGTCAAGGACGGCACGCGGCCCGCCGCCCTGGTCGTACTCGAGCAGCGGCTGCGCCCGGACGCCGCCGACACCCTGCGCTACTTCGCCGACCAGAACGTCCGCGCCAAGGTGATCTCCGGTGACAACGCGGTGTCCGTGGGCGCGGTCGCCGGGAAGCTCGGTATCGCCGGGGAGGTCGTGGACGCCCGCCGCCTGCACCCGAACCAGGCGGAGATGGCCAAGTCGCTGGACAAGGGCACGGTCTTCGGGCGGGTCACCCCGCAGCAGAAGCGGGACATGGTGGGCGCCCTCCAGTCACGTGGGCACACGGTGGCGATGACGGGCGACGGTGTGAACGACGTCCTCGCGCTCAAGGACGCGGACATCGGCGTCTCGATGGGGTCGGGCTCGGAGGCGACGCGGGCCGTGGCGCAGATCGTGCTCCTCGACAACAGCTTCGCGACGCTGCCGTCGGTGGTCGGCGAGGGCCGGCGGGTGATCGGGAACATCACCCGGGTCGCCACGCTCTTCCTGGTGAAGACGGTCTACTCGGTGCTGCTGGCGGTGCTGGTGGTGTGCTGGCAGGTGGAGTACCCGTTCCTGCCCCGGCACCTGACCCTGCTGTCGACGCTGACGATCGGCGTGCCGGCGTTCTTCCTGGCGCTGGCTCCCAACAAGGAACGGGCCAGGCCGCACTTCGTACGGCGGGTCATGCGGTACTCGATCCCGGGCGGGGTCATGGCGGCCGTCGCGACCTTCGTGACGTATCTGATCGCCCGGCACCACTACACGGGCCCCGGCTCGCTGGCGGCGGAGACCAGCGCGGCGACCCTCACGCTCTTCCTGGTCTCGATGTGGGTCCTGGCGATCGTCGCCCGCCCCTACACCTGGTGGCGGATCGCCCTGGTGGCCACGATGGGCCTGGCGTTCCTGTGCGTCCTGGCCGTACCCGCGTTGCAGCACTTCTTCGCGCTGAGGCTGGTGGGCGTCACGGTCCCCTGGATCGCGGTGGGCACGGCGGCGGTGGCGGCGGCCGCCCTGGAGTTCGTCTGGAAGTGGGTCGACCGCCGCGTGCCCGCCTGAGGGTGCCTACACCGCGGGCCACATGGTCTTGCCGACCGCCAGCTTGCCCTTGCCGTCGCCCGCGTACCAGCGCAGGTCGCCGCTGCCCCACAGGGCGCCAGGTCCGCCTTGCCGTCGCCGTCGAAGTCGCCGCCGAGCACGGCACGCATGCTGCCCCAGCTCTTGTCGGATCGCCCGTCACCGTCGCACAGATCGCCGACATTACGCTGCCGGTTCCCGGAATTCGGCGACTCGTGTTCATCCCGAAGGCCGTGGAGTGAGTTACCTGACCGGACGGTCCCCGGAACGCGGCCGCCCCGCCGGTAACCCGGCGGGGCGGCCATGGCGTGGCGGAGGCTTACCTCACGTCGACGAAGTCACCCGCGGCGTTGACCGCCGGGGTGGTCGAGGTGCCCGCGAAGGAGTACCGGTAGTAGCCGTCGACGGACGCCTTGACGGTCGTCTTCAGGGTGCCCGTGCTGTCCGTCTTGATGGTCTTCAGCGTGGTGTAGGTGTTGCTGCCCTTCTTGCGGAACTGAAGCTTCACCGACTGGCCGGTGTACCCGGCGTACTTGTTGGTCTCCCAGTTGGCGCGGGACAGCTTGCCCTTGACCGTGAGGGTCGCACCCTTCTTCACCGGCTCCGGCGACGCGTCGGTCGTCAGCGTCGAGTTGCGCTGGATCAGGGTCTTCCCGAGGTCGCCCTGCTCGGCGACGCCGATCTTGGTGACTTCGCGACGACCACGCGGTGGGACGGGGCGGCATCGGCGGCCTGCGCGGCCGGCACGGCGTAGGCGGAGAGGGCCAGGGCGCCGGAGACGGCGGCCACAGTGGCACGAGTGCGCATTGCGCTCCAGGTGGAGAAAGGGGCCCACGGGTCGGCTCACGCGGGGCCCTAGTGTCTGGGGAGTCTGTTGACTCGCATGATCAGATCGACGGAGGATTCGGAAGGTTGTGCGGGTCTGGAGCTTTTCTCGCCGGGCTCGCGGCTTCGGTCTTTCAGTCGAACCAGCGGTCCCGTGCCAGCTCCTCCGTGCGCGACGGATCCTCCAGGAGCGCGGCGACCTCGAAGCGGCGCGGCCACTGGCCCGCCGCCCAGGCCAGACCCGCCGCGACGCCTTCCAGGGTGGCGGCGTGCAGCACGCCGTCCGAGGTCAGCCGCCAGTCGATCTCCACGCCGTCGACGACCAGTTCCTCGTGCTCGACGTAGAACGCCGGGGTGGACGGCCCGAGCAGCACCCGAAGGGAGTCCGGGACGTCGTGCTCGGCGCCCTCGGAGGTCACCTCGCCCGTCACCGACTCGCTCAGCCGCCGCACTTGGAGCAGCTCGGCGAGATCGGCGGCCCGCGTCGGGCGCACCGGCAGCAGCGGTACGCCCTCGGTGAAGGGCAGTAGGTCGGGCGAGTCGACGACCACCGCGTCGGCGGCGTCCACGACGGTCACCCGGTCGTCGACGACCGCGCGCAGCTCGTCCGGCAGGGTCACCTGTTCCGGGTCGAGGTCGGCCAGGGCCGTGTAGAGGGCGTGGAGCTGGGCGGCGGAGACGAGCCGCTCGGGGTCGGCGAGCCGGTCCAGCAGTTCGGCGGCACCGCCGGGCTCGTCGAGCAGGGCGGCCACGGACGTCCGTACACCGAGCGCCCGCAGTACCTGCTCGTCCTCGAAGCCGGTGGCGTCGGCCTCGTCGTAGAGCCCGCGCAGCAGCGGGTCGCCGCCCGCGGCGCGCAGGCCCGCGGGGCGGCGACCGCCGAGCACCGGGTGGCCGCGCAGCCACCAGGCCGTGTACGGCCGTACGAGCTCATGGGTGCCGTCGGGCAGCAGGATCCGCACCGGCTGGGTGAGCGCGTCCCGCAGCGGCGGCTCGGACAGCAGGGCGAGGGCCCTCGGCCAGTGGTCGTCGTCGACGAGGTCGAGGTCGCGCACGGCGACGATCTCGGTCGCCACCGGCGGCACCGGGGTGTCGGGCAGCCGGTCCAGGACGTCCTCGCACCACACGTCGACGGCGTCGAGCAGCCCGACGTCGTCCGGCTCCGCGAAGTCCGAGTCGCGGGGCTCCAGTTCGTCGGGGTCCAGGACCACGTCGGTCACGCGGACAAGGGCGAAGTTCGCCAGCACCCCGCAGGCGGTCAGTGGCTGTCCGCCCCAACGTTCCGCCAACTCACCATCGACGAGAGCGAGTTCGCCCTCGCGCATCACGCTCGCGAAGGGGCTGCCGGGGAGTACGAGTTCCCCGGCGGGCGCGAGTTCGCCGTCCTCGTCGGGCAGGGCGAGGCCGCCGAGCCAGGGCTCGTCACCGGGTTCGAGCGCGGCCTCCCGGACCAGGGCGAGCACGGTGTCGGCCAGTTCCTCGGCGTCCAGGCCCTCCTGGTCCCAGCCGGGCCCCTCGTCGTCGAGGGATGCGGCGACGGCGGCCCGCACCTGCGGGGTGGTGAGCACGGCGCGCGGGGTGGCCGGAAGGGCGCCCAGCTTCTCCAGGAGCGGATGGGCGGCGTCCGGATGGGCCACCTTCAGGCCCAGCCGCGCCAGGGTCTCGGGAGTCACCGGTGGCCCGTCGACGGTCGGGAGGAGGACCTGCCGGGGCCCGATGGTCGTACGGGCTCCGCCGGTGCCCAGCGCCTGGGAGGTGCCCCCGGCGAGCGGCACCGGCAGCCCCGTCAGCCGGTCCGGGTCGACCCCGGCCAGGCTGTCGTACAGCCGCCACCACCAGTCGGGCTCCTTCTCCAGGCCCGCCAGCCGGTCGACCGCCTCGGTCAGCGGCACCCGGGCGACGCCGAGCGTCCGTAGCTCGGCACGGCGCTCGAGGCCCGCGGGCAGCAGGCTCGGCAGTACCTCGGCGAGGACCCGTACGGTCTCGGCCCCGGCGCCCTCGACGATCTCGGCGTCCCGCGGCCGCAGCGCCTCGGGCAGTTCGGAGTCGTCACGGGGGTCGTGGGCGGGCGGCAGGAAGGCGGTGCGCGGCAGCCGGTCCAGGACGGCCCGGCGCAAGGCGCCGTCCAGCTCCCCCTTGCCCAGCGGACCCGGCACCAGGTCGATCACGCCGGGGGTCACCGGGCGCCAGTCGGCGAGGAGTTCGGCGTACGCGTCGGCCGCGCGCTCCACCAGGAAGTCGGTGAGCGGGCCGGGCGCGGCGTGGCGGCGGGTCGTGTCCAGCGGGAACGAGGCGATGAGCAGCGCGGGCACGCCGAGCGGCTCGTCGCTGGGCGTGGGCGCGTGCACGACCGGTGCGGTACGGGGCCGGACCGGGGTGCCGTCGTCGGCGACCGGGACGGCCCAGGTGACGGACCAGTGGGGACGCAGCCGCTCCTCGACCGGGCGGTCGGCGAGGAGGTCCGGGGTGAGGGGGCCGTGGCGGGAGACGGTGCGCCAGCGGGTCGTGCCGTCACGGGAGTCCTCGACCACGGTGTCGGTGCCCTCGGCACGGCGGCGCAGGGTCCGCACCGGCTGGTCGCCGATCTCGACGACGACTTCCTCCAGGCCGGGCAGGGCGAGCAGGAGGGCGTCGTCGACGGTGTGCAGCAGTCGCTCGGCGAGGTCGGTGGCGGCCGCGTCGCGCAGCGGGAGGATGACGACGGTGTCGTACGGGTCCGGGGCGCTGCCCTCGGCGGCGAACGGCAGCCGCAGCAGCGGCACATGCCCGTCGCGGCGGCGGATCTCGTCTCCGAGGCCGGGGCTGTGCCGGGCGGTCTCGGTGGCCAGCTCCCGGGCCTCGGCCAGGGACCAGCGGACCCCGCCGTGCCGGCCGACGACGGCGGGCTCGTCGCTGACGGCGAGGACGGCCGCGAAGCCGACGCCGAAGCGGCCGACGGCCTGCTCGTGGGTGTCGCGCTTGGCGGAGGCGCGCAGGGTGGACAGAGACTCGACGCCGACGGCGTCCAGGGGGGCACCGGTGTTGGCGGCGACGAGCACGCCGTCGTGGAGGGTGAGCCGCAGCCGGCCGGGGACCTGGGCCCTGGCCGCCGCGTCGGCGGCGTTCTGCGCGAGCTCGACGACCAGGCGGTCGCGGTACCCGCCCAGTACGAGGTCCTCCTCGGCGTTCGCGTCCTCGCGGAACCGGGCCGGGCTGGTGGCCCAGGCGTCCAGCACCCCGCGCCGCAGCCGGGCCGTTCCGAAGGGGTCCGCGCCCTCGGCCGCCGGTCGCACGAATACGCTCACGGTTTCACTCTCCCTCTCGCGGCGTGCCCGTGCCTGCCGCGGGACGAAAGTACCGTCTGCCGGGGCGGCCGTTGCCGGGGGCCGTGCCCCGGGGGCCCGCTTGGAGCTCCGAACAAGATGGGAGTCCGATCAGCTCGCGGCGTCCGGTGCGTGCGATCGCAAGGCGCCGGAAGGCCCTTCAGCGGGGCTGCAGGAGTGCCCCGGACTTCCGGCTACGAGTGCCCCAGCTCCGCCGCCGCCTCGTCAGGCGCCGCCGGTACCGAACCCGAGTCCGGGGAGGGACGCAGCGGGAACGGCTCCACCTTCGTCTCGTCGACCACCGGCGGGGGCGGCTGCGGAGCCTTCGGCATGACCGCCGCCTCCGAGTGGCCGCCGCAGCCGTACGCGAGGGAGACCACATGGCCGTCGGCCGGGGAGAACTCGTTCGCGCACACCCCGAACGCCTGCCCGAGCGAGCCCCCGATCGGCACCAGGAAGCCGCAGCTGACACAGGAGGCCGGGGCGGCCTGCGCCATCGGCGTCTTCGGGCCGAAGGCCTCCTCCCAGCGGTCGGCGGCGGTATGCAGGCCGTAGCGGGACAGGACCCGGGCGCGGCGCATGCCCAGTTCCTCCGCGACCGCCGAGATCGAGCCGCGCGAGGGCGCCATCGGCAGGTTCGCGGGAGCGCCCGCGGTCACCTCCACGTCCTCCGCCTCGACCAGCTCCGCCATCTCGCCGGAGACCGGGGAGTTCGGCCCGGGCTCCTCCTCGCCCGTGAAGCCGGGCTCCAGGCGCAGGTCCTCGGCGTCCGTCGGCAGCAGGTCGCCGGGGCCCAGGTCGCCGGGGCGCAGCCGCTCGCTCCACGGCACCCACTCCGGCGCGAGCAGCGCGTCGGAGCCGGGCAGCAGAACCGTCTCGTCGAGCGTGACGACCTTCGCGCGGGACGCCCGCGCGACCGTCACCGCCCAGCGCCAGCCCCGGTACCCCGGCTCCTTGCACTCGAAGAAGTGCGTGACAACGCGGTCGCCCTCGGACACCAATCCGACGTGCTGGCCGACGACGCCGGGCGCGGCGGTCTCCTCGGCGGCGGCGCGGGCGAGGTCGACGGCCTCGGCGCACAGGCGGTCGGGGGTGCGGCTTCGCGGTGTCGCTGCGCTCACAGGTATCGCTTCTCTCCTACGCCGTCTCACGGGTGCGCCTCTTCCGGCTGGGGTGCGGACGGAGCGGACCGGCGGACCGCGTCGACGTCCGCGCCCGATCGCGCTCGGGCGCACCTACCCCATCCATTCTGCGGGATGGATGAGAGGCGCGCGGCCGAGAACAATCGCCACGGCGCGCTACGCACGCTACCCTCTCCGCGCCCCGGGGCCCACACCGAGTGGCCGCGCTCTACCGGACGCGGCCCCTCCGCACCCCGGGCCGGTACGCCGCCGGCACGGTTTCCGGCCGGTCCGGAACGATGGCCGGTGACGGCAACCGGCGCGGGGTCCCGCCGGACCTCACGCGCCCCCATCCGCGCGGTAACCGCACTACCCCCCGCCTTCTCGGGGCACTATGACGGGGTGGCAGCCGCGAGGTCGTCCCATGAAGCCGCCGGGGTGGGCGGAGTCGACGGGCGCAGCCGGGGTGGCGGTTCGGGCCGGTTCGGCGGGTCCGTCCGCGCGGTCGGCCGTGCCCTGCACTTCCCCGTCACCGGCACCGCGCGCGGCATCCGCAGGGTGACCCACGCGCACGGCGCCGGGGAGTCCGGTCTCGGCAAGCTGATCGAGCTGCACGCGGTGAACGGCGCCGGTGACGTCATGGTCACCGTCGCTCTCGCCTCCACCGTCTTCTTCTCCGTGCCGACCGACGAGGCCCGCGGACGCGTCGCCCTCTACCTCGCCATCACCATGGCGCCGTTCACGGTCCTCGCGCCCGTGATCGGCCCCCTCCTCGACCGGCTGCCGCACGGCCGCAGGGCCGCGATGGCCGGCGCGATGCTCGCCCGGGCCCTGCTCGCGCTGATCATCTCCGGGGCGGTCGCGAGCGGCAGCCTGGAGCTGTACCCGGCCGCGCTCGGCGTCCTCGTGGCCTCCAAGGCGTACGGCGTCGTCCGCAGCGCCGTGGTGCCACGGCTGCTGCCGCCCGGCTTCTCCCTGGTGAAGGCCAATTCCCGGGTGACCCTCGGCGGCCTCCTCGCCACCGGCGTGGCCGCCCCCGTCGGCGCGGGCCTGCACGCCCTCGGACCGGCCTGGCCGCTGTACGGCGCCTTCGTGATCTTCGTCGCGGGGACGTTCCTGTCGTTCTCGCTGCCCCCGAAGGTCGACTCCGCCAAGGGCGAGGACATCGCGCTGCTCGCCGCGGACGCCGAACACCTGCACGGGCCGCATCGCCGGACGACCCTGCGCCGCCCCGGGCTGCGCACGGTCGGCCCCGCCGTCACCCACGCCCTGGCCGCCAACGCCGCCCTGCGCTGCCTGTCCGGCTTCCTGATCTTCTTCCTCGCCTTCCTGCTGCGCGAACAGCCCCTGGCCGGGGAGAGCGCCGCGGTGTCGCTCGGCATCGTGGGGGTCGCGGCGGGCTCGGGCAACGCGCTGGGCACGGCCGTCGGCGCCTGGCTGAAATCACGCACACCCGAAGTGATCATCGTGACGGTCGTGGCGATCGCGCTGGGCACGGCGATCACCGCGGCGGTCTTCTTCGGCGCCTTCCTGGTGGCGTGCCTGGCGGCGGTCGCCGGGTGCGCACAGGCCCTCGCCAAGCTGTCGCTGGACGCCCTGATCCAGCGGGACGTGCCGGAGCTGGTGCGCACCTCGGCGTTCGCACGCTCGGAGACACTGCTCCAGATGGCCTGGGTGCTGGGCGGCGCGATCGGCATCGTGCTGCCGCTCAACGGGGTGCTGGGACTCGCGGTGGCCGCCGCGCTCGTCGCGGTGGGCTGGCTGACGACCGTACGGGGCCTGCTCGCCTCGGCCCGGCGCGGCGGGCGCGCGGGCACCTGATCGCACGAGCCCGCGGCACGTCGCACACCCCCGCGTGGGGAGGGGGCTGGACGTGCCCGATAGCCTTCGGCCATGACCGCACTGCGTTCCCGTCGCGCCGTAGCCGCTCTCGGCGCCGTTTCCGCCGGACTTCTCCTGCTGTCCGCCTGTAACAAGCCGACGCCGCTGGCGACCGTCACGGTCGGCACGGACTCGGTGAGCTCCCAGACCGACTGCTACAACGACGGCAAGGAAGTCGCGGCCGCGGATCTGGCGAAGTGCCTCAAGGCGAACAACGTCAAGTCGATCAGCGTCGACCCCGATGAGACGGTCCGCTTCGGCGTCGACCCGACCATCGCGGACGAGGGCTGGACGATCCTGATGAACGGTCAGCCGCTGACCGACTCCAGCAAGAAGACCTACCGCACGATCCCGGGCAGCGTGTTCTTCAACGCGCAGTACGGCGCGAGCGGCAACTCCACGCTCGTCTCCATCAAGGAGGGCGAGAACAAGGTGCTGGGCCTGTGGTCCTTCAAGCTCAAGAAGGAGTCCTGACCACGTCGTCCGCCCGATTCCTGGTGGCCACCGCCGTCCCGGCCGAACGGGACGCGGTGGCCGGGGCGTTCCCGGGACCCGCCGCGGAGGTGCCGCTGCCGGCCGCCACCCTGCACCGCACCGGGGGCTTCGACCTCCTTGCCGTCGGCGTCGGCCCCGCTCTCGCCGCCGCCTCCACCGCCTCCGCGCTGACCGCCGCAGCCCTCCGGGGCGCCCCCTACGACCTCGTGGTCTCGGCCGGCATCGCGGGCGGCTTCATTCCGGACGCCCCCGTCGGCTCGCTCGTCGTCGCCGACGACATCGTGGCCGGCGACCTCGGTGCCGAGACCACGGACGGTTTCCTCCCGGTCACCGACCTCGGCTTCGGGACCGTCAGCCACCGGCCCCCGACATCACTCGTACGGGAACTCGCGGCCGCCTCCGGCGCTCTCACCGGCACCGTGCTCACCGTCTCGACCGTGACCGGCAGTGCCCGGCGCGCCGCCGAGCTGCGCGCCCGGCATCCGCGCGCGCTCGCCGAGGCGATGGAGGGGTTCGGCGTCGCCGAGGCCGCCGCCGCGCACGGCACGCCCGTCGTGGAGATCCGGGCCGTCTCCAATCCCGTCGGCCCGCGCGACCGCGCCGCCTGGCGCATCGGCGACGCCCTCGGGGCCCTCACCGAGGGTTTCGGGAAGCTCGCGACCGCACTCGAGAGTTGGACACAGCATGACCGCACCCAGTGAGCCCCAGCCCCTGAAGATCGCCTACTCCCCCTGCCCGAACGACACCTTCGTCTTCGAGGCATGGGCCCACGGCCGCGTCCCCGGCGCGCCGCCGCTCGACGTCACCTTCGCCGACATCGACATCACCAACGGCATGGCCGAGCGCGGCGAATTCGACGTACTGAAGGTGTCGTACGCGGTGCTGCCGTACGTCCTGGACCAGTACGCGCTGTTGCCGTGCGGCGGTGCGCTGGGCCGCGGCTGCGGGCCGCTGGTGCTCACCCGGGAGCCGGGCACCGAGCTGGCGGGCCGGACGGTCGCCGTGCCCAGCGAGAAGTCGACGGCCTACCTGCTGTTCCGGCTGTGGGCCGCGGACACCGTGCCCGGCGGGGTCGGCGAGATCGTCGTCATGCCGTTCCAGGAGATCATGCCGGCCGTGCGGGACGGGAAGGTCGACGCGGGACTCGTGATCCACGAGGCGCGGTTCACCTATCAGAACTACGGGCTGCACAAGCTCGCCGACATGGGCGAGCACTGGGAGGCCACCACCGGCCTGCCGATCCCGCTGGGCGCGATCATCGCCAGGCGCTCGCTGGGCGAGGCCGGCCTGAAGCTGCTCGCCGAGTCCGCCCGGGCCTCCGTGCGGGCAGCCTGGGACGACCCCGAGGTCTCCCGCCCGTACGTCATGGAGCACGCGCAGGAGATGGACCCCGCGGTGGCGGACGCGCACATCGGGCTGTACGTCAACGAGTTCACCGCGGGCCTGGGCGAGGACGGCTACGCGGCGGTCCGGGGTCTGCTCACACGCGCGGCGGCCGAGGGGCTGCTGCCGCCCCTCGGCCCGAACGCACTCGCTTTCCCCTGACCCGTCACACGTCCAGCTGGTCGGCGACCGCGCGCAGCAGGCCGGCGATCTTCTTGCCGGAGGCCTTGTCGGGGTAGCGGCCCTTCTCCAGCATCGGGGTGATGTTCTCCAGGAGCGTCGTCAGGTCCTGGACGATGGAGGCCAGCTCGTCCGGCTTCTTGCGCTGGGCGGCCGCGACCGAGGGCGTCGGCTCCAGAAGGGTGACGGACAGCGCCTGGTCACCCCGCTGGCCGGCGACGACTCCGAACTCCACGCGCTGTCCGGGCTTCAGGGAATCGACTCCGGCGGGGAGAACCGAGGAGTGGACGAAGACGTCGCCGCCGTCGTCGCGGGAGAGAAAGCCGAAGCCCTTCTCGCTGTTGAACCACTTGACCTTGCCGGTAGGCACGTCTGTCCTCGTCCTCGTACTCGTCGGAAACTGCGTCTGCAAAGTATTTCGGGAAACTGCTCTGGAGAGCACCGCGGCGGGCCGCCCGGACCCGCCGGTACCAAGGCTAATGGTCCGGGGGCCGGTGACAAGACGTCGCCGAGTCGTTCCTCGCGACGGGAACTACCCTGGTCCAGTGCGTGATGAAACCCAAGCGAATTCCGCCGCGGCCGGCGACCGGCTGATCCGTGCCGGTGTGATCGTCTTCTTCGTCGGGGCGGTGGCCACTTTGGTCACCGTGGCCCCGTTCCTGCTCGGCACCAAGCCTTTCCCGACGTTCATGTTCGGCCTGAGCATGCTCATGGGCGTCGGGTTCCTGATGGCCGGCGCGGGCCTTCTCCAGTCGATCGCGGAGGGCCGCCGCCGGGCCCGCGGGGCGCGACCCCGGTAGGTGCCCCACTAGGGCACCCTCAGTGTGCGTACGCCGTCAGCCAGTCGGGGAACTCGGTGAGATCGGCGAGGACGACGTCCGCGCCCGCCACCCGCAGCTCCTCGGCCGGGCAGGGGCCGGTGGCCACGCCGACGGAGTACGCCTTTGCGGTACGGGCGCCGCGGACGTCCCCGACGTGGTCGCCGACGTAGACGCCCGCTCCGTGCGCGAGGAGCGCCTCCGCCTTCTGCTCCGCCCACAGATCGCCGATCACCGCGTCGGGCTCGATCCCGAGGTGCTCCAGGTGCAGCTTGGCGTTGGGCTCGTACTTGGCGGTGACGACGATCGCGCGCCCGCCGGCCGCCCGCACGGCCTCGATCGCCTCACGGGCGCCGGGCAGGGCGGGCGTCGCGGCGATCGCGATGGTGGGGTACATCTCGCGGTAGAGATCGGCCATCGCCCCGATCCGCTCCGCCGGGAACCAGTGGACCAGCTCGTCCACCAGCGGGGGCCCGAGCCGGGTGATGGCGAGATCGGCGTCGATGTACGTCCCCGTACGCGCGGAGAGCGCCCGGTAGCAGGCGTGGATCCCGGGCCGGGAGTCGATCAGCGTCATGTCGAGGTCGAAGCCGACCGTGAGGGCGCGAGAGGTCATGCGGGCCATTGTCCCAGGGCGGGCGGTGCGGACCTGGGGCGGCTCCGCCCCCCGCCTGCCCGCGCGTGCCGCCGCCTCACCGCTGCCGCCGCGACCGCCACACCAGGTACAGCGCCGAGGCGACGGCCGCTCCCCGTACCACCCAGGGCCAGGTCTGGGCGAGGGCGTCGTTCATGTGCCCCTGGGCGATCGGATCGCCCCAGCGGCCGCTCGTGCGGCCCCAGAGCCAGACGACCCCGAAGGCCGCGGCCAGACCGGGCAGGACCACGACCGCCCACCTGGACTCGGCGGGGGTCAGCCGGCGGGACGCCCAGGCGATGAGCCAGCCGAGCCCCAGCGCGAGCCAGCTGCCGAGCACGGCCCCGGCGACGAGGAGTCCGGCCGCCAGGAGCAGCAGGGGGTTGCTCCGGCCGGTGAGCCGGGGCAGACGGCGGGGAGCGGCGGCGGCCTCCCCGGCGGGGGCGGCCTCGACCACCGGTCCCCCGGCGGACGGCTCCTTGGCGGCCCGCCCTTCGGCCGCGGCGTCCGGCTTCGACGGACCGTCCGGCGCGGGCGGCGGCTTCAGCAGCTCGGGGACCTCCACCCCGCCCACGAATCCCGGTACGGCGTCGCCGAGCGCGAACCCGCCGCCGGAGCCTGCGTCCACGCGCCACCAGTCGGGCGGGGTGGCGCTGTCGCCCAGTTCGTGCGCACCGGCCAGATGGGGCGGCGAAGGGGCGCTGCCGGAGGGAGCCGCGGGGCCGGGCTCGGCGGGGCGGGGGCGGGGCACGAAGCGGCGCAGGCCCTTGGCGCGGTCACGGTCCTCGAAGCCGTTCGTCCGCTGCGTGGGAACGGCCGCCCGGGGGCTCGGGCCGACGCCGCCCGAGGTGCCCGCGGACGCGGCGGCCACCACCTCGTCGGGGGTACCGAGACGGGCGAGGATGCGCCGGACGGCGGCAGGGCTGTCGACCGGGGACTTCGCCCGGCGCCGGTCGATCTCCTCGCGCAACTCGGACACGAGCCGCATGCGCGCGCCCGACGGCAGCTGACGCTGCTGGGCCACGTCCCCGACCCGGCTCAGATAGTCGAAGACAAGCTGGTCGCTCTCGATCCCCACAAAGCCCCTCCGGGGTGGGCCGCTTCGACAGGTACCGTATCGCGGGCGAACCGTCCCCGGGGGCCGCGCCCCGGACCCCCGGCATCGGTCCGCGGGGCCTCGCCCCGGTCCCCGGACGGGCCCGTGATGCCCGGCCGGGCTGAACGGTGCCGTCCGCCGCACCACCGTGAATCACCCGCTACCGTTGACCGGATGACCCCCGAGGAGCGCTCACGCAAGGAAGCCGCGGGCACCGGCGCCGCCGCGCCCCGCTCGCTGGCCGAGTCCCTGCGTGCGCGGGACGACGCCTCCCTGTCCGCCCTCCTGCGCGCCCGCCCGGACCTCATCACTCCCGTACCCACCGACCTCACCCAGCTCGCCACGCGGGCCGCGACCCGCGCGAGCGTCGTCCGTGCGCTGGAGCGTCTCGACCGGTTCGCCCTTCAGACGGCGGAGGCCCTGGCCGTGGCCCCGGACCCGGCGCCGTACGGCGCACTGCTCGGGCTGATGGCCGGTGACGGCGGCGCGGAGGCCGATCCCGTCGTCGCCGAGGCCCTGCCCCGCGCCCTCGCCACCCTGCGCGAGCAGGCCCTGGCCTGGGGCCCCGACGACCGCCTCCGCCTCGTGCGCACGGCCCGGGAACTGCTCGCCCCGTCCCCGCAGCACCCCTCGCCCACCGGCCTCGGCCCCACCGTCGCCGAGGCCACCTCCGGCATGTCCCCGGGCCGGATCCAGGAGATCGTGACCGCCACGGGGCTGCCGAGCACCCATGACACCGTGTCCGCGGTGGCCTCGCTCACCACCCTGTTCACCGACCGCGCCCGGATGGCCGCGCTCCTCGCCACCGCCCCCGCGGAGTCCCTGGAGGTGCTGACCCGCCTGGTGTGGGGACCACCGTACGGCCAGGTCACCGCGGACCCCGCGCCGCGGCTGCGCTGGCTCCTGGACCGCGGACTGCTGCTGCCCACGGCCCCGGGCACCGTCGTCCTCCCCCGTGAGGTGGCGCTGCACCTGCGCTCCGGGCGGGCGCACCGGCACGCCGAACCGCTGCCGCCCGCCCTCACCACCGCCGCCACCCACCGTCCGCAGATGGTGGACGCCACGGCGGCCGGGCAGGCGTACACCGCGCTCGCGACCGTCGAGGAGCTGCTGAAGGACTGGGACGAGGGCGGCCCCTCGGTGCTGCGCGCGGGCGGCCTGAGCGTGCGCGACCTGAAGCGGACGGCGGTGGCGCTCGACGTGCCCGAGCCCGTGGCCGCCTTCTGGGTCGAACTCGCCTACGCCGCCGGGCTGCTGGCCTCGGACGGCGAGGCCGACGAACGCTATGCCGCGACCCCGGCGTACGACGAGTGGCTGGAGCTGCCCGCCGCCGAGCGCTGGAGCCGGCTGGCCACCGTCTGGCTGGCGGCGACGCGCACCCCGGGCCTGGTCGGCGGCCGGGACGCGAAGGACCGGGCGCTGTCCGCGCTCGGCCCCGGCCTCGACCGCTCGTCCGCCCCCGAGGTCCGCCACCGGGTGCTGACGCTGCTCGCCGGGCTGCCCGAGGGCGCCTCGCCCACGCCCGACTCGATCCTGGCCCGGTTGCGCTGGGAGCGCCCCCTGCGCGGCGGGCAGCCCGCGGCCGACGATCTGCGCGGGCGCCTTGCCGAGTGGACGCTGTCCGAGGCGGAGCTGCTGGGCGTCACGGGCCGCGGCGCCCTCTCCGCCCACGGCCGCGCTCTGCTCGGCGAGGGCCCGGAGCACGCGCCGGCCGCCGAACCTGTCGGCCCCGGCGACAAGCTTCCCGTCCACCACCGGCACCACCCTCCCGCGCTCCGCGAGCCCCTCACCGCGGCCGAGCGGGAGGCGGCCGCCTCCCGCGCCGCGCGGCTGCTCGCCCCACTGCTGCCCGAGCCCCTGGACCACGTGCTGCTCCAGGCGGACCTGACAGCGGTGGCGCCCGGCCCGCTGGAGCGGCCCCTGGCCGACATGCTCGACGTGCTCGCGGACGTCGAGTCGAAGGGTGGCGCGACGGTCTACCGCTTCACGCCCGCCTCGGTGCGCCGCGCCCTGGACGCGGGACGCAGCGCGAGCGACCTGCACGCGTTCCTCGCCGCGCACTCCCGCACCCCGGTCCCGCAGCCGCTCACCTATCTGATCGACGACGTGGCGCGCAGACACGGACACCTGCGCGTAGGGGCGGCCTCGGCGTATGTGCGCTGCGACGACGACACGGTGCTGAACGAGATCCTCGCCGACAAGCGCTCGGCCTCGCTGCGCCTGCGCCGGCTGGCCCCGACGGTCCTGGCCGCGGGGGCCGACCCGGCGACGCTCCTGGAGGGGCTGCGCGCCCTGGGCTTCGCCCCGGCCGCGGAGTCCGCGGAGGGCGACGTCCTGATCACCCGGGTGCACGCGCACCGGACCGGGCCCCGCACTGCGCCGGAGCCGGTCCCGGACGGGCCCCCGGTCCCCGACGCGACGCTTCTGACCGCGGCCCTGCGCGCCATCCGCGCCGGCGACCTGGCCACGACGACTCCCCGCAAGCCCGGCGCGGCCCCCGCCGCCGACGGCGATCTGCCGCGCACCACCTCCGCGGAGACCCTCGCCACCGTGCAGGCCGCCGTCCTCACCGGGACCGCCCTGTGGATCGGCTACGTCAACGCCGAGGGCACCGCCTCCCAGCGCGTCATCGCCCCCCTCCGGGTGGAGGGCGGCTTCGTCACGGCGTACGACCACACGGCGGACGAGGTCCGCACCTATCCGCTGCACCGGGTCACGGGGGTGGCCGAGCTCGCGGACGACCAGCTCTGATCACCCCCGGATGAGGCACACTGGACGTTTGGCCACACGGAAAGGGTGCCGCGCGTGAATGGTCCGCTCATCGTTCAGTCCGACAAGACCCTGCTCCTCGAAGTCGATCACGAGCAGGCCGACGACTGCCGTCGGGTCATCGCGCCGTTCGCCGAACTGGAGCGGGCGCCCGAACACATCCACACCTACCGGGTGACCCCGCTCGGGCTGTGGAACGCCCGGGCCGCCGGGCACGACGCCGAGCAGGTCGTGGACGCGCTCGTGCAGTACAGCCGCTATCCGGTGCCGCACGCGCTGCTCGTCGACATCGCCGAGACCATGGACCGGTACGGACGGCTGACCCTGACCAAGCACCCGGCACACGGTCTGGTCCTGGCGACCACCGACCGGCCCGTCCTGGAGGAGGTGCTGCGGTCCAAGCGCATCGCCCCGCTGGTCGGCGCCCGGATCGACCAGGACACCGTCGCCGTGCATCCGTCCGAGCGCGGGCAGATCAAGCAGGTGCTGCTCAAGCTGGGCTGGCCCGCCGAGGACCTCGCGGGCTACGTCGACGGCGAGGCGCACCCCATCGAGCTGGCCGAGGACGGATGGGCGCTGCGGCCCTACCAGAAGCAGGCCGTGGAGAACTTCTGGCACGGCGGCAGCGGGGTCGTCGTACTGCCGTGCGGCGCCGGCAAGACCCTCGTCGGCGCCGGGTCCATGGCGCAGGCCAAGGCGACCACCCTCATCCTGGTCACCAACACCGTCTCCGCACGGCAGTGGAAGCACGAGCTGGTGAAGCGGACCTCGCTCACCGAGGACGAGATCGGCGAGTACTCCGGCACGCGCAAGGAGATCCGCCCGGTCACGATCGCCACGTACCAGGTGCTGACCACCAAGCGGAAGGGCATCTACTCGCATCTGGAGCTTTTCGACTCCCGTGACTGGGGTCTCATCGTCTACGACGAGGTGCATCTGCTGCCCGCGCCCGTCTTCAAGTTCACGGCGGACCTCCAGGCGCGCCGGCGGCTCGGACTGACCGCGACGCTGGTACGGGAGGACGGGCGTGAGTCGGACGTGTTCTCCCTGATCGGGCCCAAGCGGTTCGACGCTCCCTGGAAGGAGATCGAGGCCCAGGGCTACATCGCGCCCGCCGACTGCGTGGAGGTGCGGGTGAACCTCACCGACTCCGAGCGGCTCGCGTACGCCACCGCCGAGACCGAGGAGAAGTACCGCTACTGCGCGACCACCGACACCAAGCGGAAGGTGACCGAGGCGCTGGTGCGGCGTTTCGCGGGGCAGCAGATCCTGGTCATCGGCCAGTACATCGACCAGCTGGACGAGCTGGGTGAGCACCTGCAGGCGCCCGTCATCAAGGGCGAGACCTCCAACGCGCAGCGGGAGAAGCTCTTCGACGCCTTCCGCGAGGGCGAGATCAACGTGCTCGTCGTCTCCAAGGTCGCGAACTTCTCCATCGACCTGCCGGAGGCGACCGTCGCCATCCAGGTGTCGGGGACGTTCGGGTCGCGGCAGGAGGAGGCCCAGCGGCTGGGACGGGTGCTGCGGCCCAAGGCCGACGGCCACCAGGCTCACTTCTACTCGGTGGTCGCCCGCGACACCATCGACCAGGACTTCGCCGCCCACCGCCAGCGCTTCCTCGCGGAACAGGGCTACGCCTACCGGATCGTGGACGCGGACGAGCTGCTCGCCGAGAACTGAGGGCGAGATCGGGCAAGGGGGCGGGGACGGGAGGGCGGGGACCAGGGGGCGCTCGGCGAACCGCCGTCAGCGGCGGCTGCGGACGCCGGCCTCTTCCCCGTACTCGCCGAGGAGGACCACGTCGACCGCGGCGCCCACGAACACCTTGACGGCGCGCAGGGCATCGCCGAGGCGATGGCGACGATGCTTGCCGTCGAGGGCGGTCGCGCCCGACGGCGGCCCGTGGTGGGCGGGGGTGAAGGTTGCTGCGCTCATGTCTCCATGGTGGAACCGCCGTCCCCGAATGGCGTCGGACCAAGGACGTAACCTGCGCGGCTTTCCCGTACCCCTTGCGGCGGCCCGGTGTCGTACTCCGGAGGGACTCCTCCCCCTAGGGGTGCCGGGGCGGGAACGGCCCTAGGGGGCACGCGGCCCCCGGACGCACGCGGTTCCCGGGCGCCGGATAATCCGTTGGCCGCCAAGGACGCCGTCACCTTAAAATCCCCCTCTTGCCCGCCTCCCGCCACGGAGAGCCGTCGTCCGGACGGAAACCGGACGGTACCCCCGCCACCCGTCCTCGCTACGGGCCACCGCGACCGCCCCGGAGGCAGCTTTCCGTGTCCACCCCGTCAGCCCCAGCCCCCCTGTCCGGCCCCTCCGACACCGACCCCCTCTCCCGCGAACGCTCCCACCTCGCCGCCTCCCGGGCCGCGCTGCGAGCGATGCGCGAGGACGTCGAGAACCTCGACATCAGGGACGTCACCGCGAACTGGGTCAACGCCGAGGTGCTCGCCCGCCAGATCGACGAGCGCATCAAGGCCCTCGCCGACCTCAGCCACACCCCGCTGTTCTTCGGCCGCCTCGACTATCTCCACGCTCCCCGGCTCTCGGCTTCGCTCGAGCGGGGGGACCCCCACGGCGCCGATCAGGCGGAGGGAACCGACGGCGAGCGGTTCTACATCGGCCGTCGGCATGTCCACGACGCCGACGGCGACCCGATGGTGATCGACTGGCGCGCGCCCGTCTCCCAGCCGTTCTACCGCGCCTCGAAGAAGGACCCGATGGACATCGGGCTGCGCCGCCGCTTCGGGTACACCGGCGGCGACCTGACCGCGTACGAGGACGAGCACCTCTCGGACCCCGCGGAGGCCGCCACCACGAGCAAGCTGCTCCAGCAGGAGATCGAGCGCCCGCGCGTCGGCCCGATGCGCGACATCGTGGCCACCATCCAGCCGGAGCAGGACGAGATCGTGCGGTCCGGGCTCTCGGGGACCGTCTGTGTGCAGGGCGGTCCCGGCACCGGGAAGACAGCCGTCGGCCTGCACCGGGTCGCCTACCTCCTCTACGCGCACCGCGAGCGGCTCGCCCGCACCGGCACCCTCGTCATCGGGCCGAACGCGTCCTTCCTGCACTACATCGAGCAGGTGCTGCCCGCGCTCGGCGAGCTGGAGGTGAGGCAGGCGACGGTCGACGACCTCGTCGCGCACGTCGACGTACGCGGTACGGACACCACGGCGGCCGCCGTCGTCAAGGGCGACGCGCGCATGGCCGAGGTGCTCCGACGGGCCGTCCGCGCGCAGGTGACGATGCCCACCGAGCCCGTCGTGGTGGTACGGGGCTCCCGGCGCTGGCGCGTGACCGCGTACGAAGTGGAGCAGATCGTACGGGAGTTGCTCGACCGGGACATCCGCTACGGCGCCGCACGCGAGGCCCTGCCGCAGCGGATCGCGCACGCCGTGCTCGTCCAGATGGAGCGGGCCGGGGAGGCACCGGACGACCGGGTGCAGGACGCCGTGGCCCGCAACGCCGCCGTGAAGGCGGCGGTCAAGGCGATCTGGCCGGCGGTCGACCCGGCGAAGCTGGTCCTGCGGCTGCTCACCGACGCCGATTTCCTCGCGGGGCACGCGGAGGGGCTCCTCGACGAGGACGAGCAGAAGGAGATCCTCTGGACGAGGCCGGTGCGCTCGGCGAAGTCCGCCAAGTGGTCGCCCGCGGACGCCGTGCTGATCGACGAGGCCACCGACCTGGTGCAGCGCACGCACTCGCTCGGACATGTGGTGCTCGACGAGGCGCAGGACCTCTCGCCGATGCAGTACCGGGCGGTCGGCCGGCGCTGCACCACCGGTTCGGCGACCGTGCTGGGCGACCTCGCGCAGGGCACCACGCCCTGGGCGACGCGCAGTTGGGAGGAGGCGCTCGCGCATCTGGGCAAGCCGGACGCGGTGATCGAGGAGCTGACGGCCGGTTTCCGCGTGCCGACGGACGTCATCGCCTACGCCTCCCGGCTGCTGCCGCACATCGCGCCGGGACTCACACCGGTGGCGTCGGTGCGTGAGAACCCGGGGTCCTTCGAGGTGCGCCCGGTCACGGAAGCCGCCGACGTGGTGGCCGCCTGTGCGGAGTCGCTCCGCAACGAGGGCTCGACGGGCCTGATCGCGGCCGACGCCCGGATCCCCGTGCTCGCCGAGGCGCTCGCCGCCGCGGGCATCGGCTGCCTCGGCCCCGGTGAGGAGACGACCCACGAGGTCCGGCTGACCCTGGTCCCGGCATCCCTCGCCAAGGGCCTGGAGTACGATTACGTGGTCCTCGACGAGCCGGGGGCGGTCGTCGACGGCGAACCGGACGAACGGACGGGCCTGCGCCGCCTGTATGTGGCCCTGACCCGTGCCGTCTCGGGCCTGATCGTGACCCATGCGGCCCCGCTGCCGCCTCAGCTGGGCTGAGGGGAAGCAGGGTCCAACGCGGCGAGGTGCCACGCCGGGCGTCGCGGACCCGGGCTGATCCGAACGAAACCCGCTAGCCGTCGAGGGCTGTGCGCCACTCCCGTACCGCCTGCGCCGAGACGGGCGCGGTCCAGCCGTCCGGGCGGGCCGCGCCGCCGATGTGGAAGGCGTCCACGCCGGCGGCGCGCAGCGGCGGGACATGGGCGAGGCGTAGACCGCCGCCGACCATGAGCCGCTGGGTGTAGCCGGGTTCGCCGCCTCGGGCGGCCTCGGCGACCAGAGTGGGCAGGCCGTCGTCCACACCGTGCGCCGAGCCCGCGGTGAGATAGGTGTCCAGGCCCGGCAGATCGGCGAGCTGCTTGCGCAGGGCGTCCCGGTCGGAGGCGTGGTCGATCGCGCGGTGGAAGGTCCAGCGGCAGCCGTCCAGCTCTGTGAGCAGCCGCTCCACGGGGTCGAGGTCGGGCCCGCCGTCCTCGCCGAGGAACCCGAGCACGAACTCGTCGGCCCCGGCGGCGCGCAGCTCGCGCGCGGCACGCACGAGCGCCCCGGTGTCACCGGCCGCGAATCCGTCGCGCTTCCGGAGCATCACGCGCAGCGGGATGTCGACGGCGGCGCGGATCCCGGCGAAGACCGCGACCGGCGGGGTGAGCCCGTCGGCGGCGATGTCGGTGACCAGCTCGAGGCGGTCCGCGCCTCCGGCCTGGGCGGCGACGGCGTCCTCGGGCCCGAGGGCGATCACCTCCAGGACTGCACGCGTGCTCATAGGACCCCTTCCGTCGGTGTTCCCTGGAGCGGCTACAGGTCTAGTCCAATCCAAGGGTACGACGGCGGGGCCCGGGCGGCGAGAACGCCGCGTACGGCGAGGGCCCCGGGCCGACCGGATGACCGTACGGTGCCGCGGCTGCCCCCGAGTCGTCGTCCGCCGATCCGGGCACGGTGATCGCGGACGCGGCGGCGTTCAGCGCGGAATCACCCAGCTCGGCGCCCACGTCTCGGCGGCGTCGTGGCCGCCCGCCGTGGCGGCGAGGTGGGCGCGGAGGGCGGCCAGCGCCGGGTGGGGGTTGTCACGGTGCCAGAGCAGCGAGTGCGGGTAGACGGGCGTCGGGTCGGTCACCGGGATGCGGCGCAGGCCGTGGCCGGCGGGCCAGACGAGGCGGGTCTGCCCGCCCATGAAGGTGGCCAGGGCCGGGGTGTCCGCGACGGTGTCGAGGAGCGCGTCGGAGCCGAAGTTGGGGCCGGTCGCCTCGATGGTGAGGCCGAACTCGGCGACGAGGTCGTCGTAGTAGGCGGCCCACTCGGTCCCGGGGACGATGCCCGGCATCCAGATCCGGTGCCCGGCGAGCCGAGCGATGGTCACCGACCGGGCGCCCGCGAGCGCGTGGGCGGGGCCGGTGAGGAGCTGGAGCGGCTCGTCGAGCACGCGGACGGCCTCGATGTCCTCGGGAAGAGGCCGGCCGGGCGCGGCAACGGCGCGGAAGGACGCGTCGATCGCACCGGCCCGGATGGCGGCGACGGCCGTCTCGATGTCGAACAGCATCAGCACGTCGAGTTCGATCTCGGGGTGCGCGCGATGGAAGCCGCGCATCAGCCCCGTCGCCGCGCCGCGCGAGGCGATCACGTCGACGCGCACCGGACGGCGGCCGGTGCGCACGGACGCGACCGCACGCTCGGCGACGCGCAACAGCTCGCGCGCGTGGGGCAGGAACGCCTGCCCGTCGATGGTGAGCTCGGCGCCGCGTGCGGTGCGGGTGAACAGCCGCACGCCGAGGTTGCGCTCCAACGCGGCGATGCGTTTGGAGACGGCCTGCTGGGTGACCGCCAGCTCGGCGGCGGCCTCCTGGAACTGCCCCGAGTCGGCGGCGGCGACGAAGGTCCGGACGGCGTCGAGGTCCATGCCGCTACCCTACGGACACAACCGATGGCTGTGGCTGACAGCTCCGCGGTTGTTTGATCCCTGGGAATGGTGCTCGCTTTGATGCTTCCGATCGCGGATCGGTTGTGCAGAGTGAGTGACAAGGGGCAGTGGGCGTGAGGAGCGGGCACCGGCTCGGGCATCTGCTCGGACATCGACTGGGGCGGCGGTTCGGGTGGCTCTGGGGAGCGTACGGGACCAGCGCGCTCGGCACGTGGCTCGCCTTCGGCGCGTTCCCGCTGATCGCCATCCGGGTGCTGCACGCCGGACCGGCCGAGGTCGCCGCGCTCTCCTCGGTGGGGGCTGCGGTGGGCGCGGCCGTGGCGGTCCCGCTCGGCCCGTGGGTGGAGTTCCGCCGCAAGCGGCCGGTGCTGATCGCCATGGATCTGGTGCGGTTCGCGGCGCTGCTGACGATCCCCGCCGCGTTCGCGTTCGGCGCGCTCACCTTCCTTCAGCTCCTGCTGGTCTCGGTCGTCGTCGCGGCGGCCGACATCACCTTCCGCGCCGCCTCCGGCGCGTACCTGAAGACGCTGCTGCCGGCCCAGGACCTGCTCGTCGCCAACGCCCGATTCGAGTCCACGGCCTGGACGACCACGATCATCGGACCGCCGCTGGGCGGCGCGGCGATCGGGCTCCTCGGTCCGGTGGCGACGGTGGTGGCCGACGCGGTCAGCTACCTGCTCTCTGCCCTGGGTATCCACGCGATGGGCGGGCACGAGCCGCTGCCCGAGCGCCGGGAGGCCGCGCGCATGCGGGCCGGGGACCTGCTCGACGGCTGGCGGTACATCCTCGCCGACGCGACGCTGCGTCCGCTGTTCTTCAACACCGCCTTGTTCAACGGCCTGGTGATGGCCGCCCAGCCGCTGCTGGCCGTCCTGATGTCCGGCCGACTCGGGTTCGCGCCGTGGCAGTACGGCCTCGCCTTCGCCGCGCCCTCGATCGGCGGGCTGCTCGGTTCGCGGCTGGCCCGGCCGCTCGTCACCCGCTTCGGGCAGCACCAGGTCCTGGTCGTGGTCGGGGCGCTGCGCGCGATCTGGCCCGCCGGACTGGCCTTCGTGGGGCCGGGCACCGGCGGGCTGCTGCTGGTGATCGGCGTCGAGTTCGGACTCATCTTGTGCTGCGGGGTCTTCAACCCCGTCTACGCCACCTACCGCCTCGAGCGCACCGCGACCGACCGGGTCGCCCGCACGCTGTCCGCCTGGGCGGTGACGACCAAGGCCTCGACCGCGCTCCTGACGGCCGTCTGGGGCGCGCTGGGCGGCCTGCTCGGCCCGCGTACGGCCATCGGCCTGGCCGGTGTGCTCCTGCTGGCGACCCCGCTGCTGCTTCCCCGCCGCGCGGCAGCGCATCTCTGCCGGCCGGAGCCGACACCGAGCCGCACCTGAAGGGCCGCCACGGCCGTCACCGCGACCGGGCCGCGCCGCCCTTCTTCGGCCGTGTCCGGTGCGGCGCGGCCCGGCACGCATGCACCCCTGCTCGATCCGCTTCGACACGCCGATCCAACAGGGAGGACGACGCGTGGTGGCAGACGTGACCGTGCGACGCCGGAGCATCTGCGGCACTCCCTGCGGGGGACCTGAGGGAGCGGTCGAGCGATCGGAGCGCGACGGGGACAATGGCCGCATGGCCGATCTCGATGACCTGCGTACGCGCTGGACCCGGGCCCTGGAAGGCGTCCGGGGGCCGGGCGGCGGTCCCGATCCCGCTCCGTACGCCGAGAATCTGCTCGCCCGCTGGCAGGAGCCGCAGCGCCGGTACCACACACTCGCGCATCTCACCGCGGTCCTCGGCCACATCGACGCACTGGCGGAGTACGCGGACGATCCCGATGTGGTGCGCCTGGCCGCCTGGTTCCACGACGCCGTCTATCTGCCCGACCGCTCCGAGAACGAGGAGCGGTCCGCCCGCCTCGCCGAACGCGCCCTTACCGAGGCTGGAGTAGCCGGGGACCGGACGGCCGAGGTCGCGCGGCTGGTCCGGCTCACCGTCACCCACGACCCGGCCGACGACGACCGCGACGGCCAGGTCCTGTGCGACGCCGACCTCGCGATCCTCGGCGCGCCCCCCTCCGCGTACGCCGCCTACACCGCCGCCGTCCGCGAGGAGTACGGCTTCGTGCCGGGCGACGCCTTCCGCGAGGGCCGTGCCGTGGTCCTGCGCCAACTCCTCGCGCTGCCCCGGCTGTTCCGAACCCCGTACGGGCAGGACCGGTGGGAGGCGACGGCCCGGTACAACATCGCCTCCGAGCTGGAAATCCTGTCGACCCGGGGACCGGCCTCCGCCTAGCCTGCGTGCCATGCGAAGCATGGGTGGGGAACGGGTGGAAGAGGCCGCCGCGAGCTGCACGGGCCTGCTGCGGACGGTGACGGATCAGGACTGGGAGGGGACGAAGGCCGGGCGTCTGGAGTGGAGCTGCCGCCGGACCGCGGAGCACATCGCGAGCGATCTCCTCGTCTACGCCGGGCAGTTGGCGGGGCGGGCGCAGGACGCGTACGTCCCCTTGGGCCTCACCCTCGACGAGGGCACCGGCAACGCGGGCGTCCTGGATGTCATCGAGGCGACCGGCGCCCTGCTGGCCGCGGCCGTCCGGACCACCCCGCGCGAGGTGCGCGCCTTCCACCCGTATCCGTTCCGCAGTGCCAACCGTGAGGGCTTCGCCGCGATGGGCGTCGCCGAAGTCCTGCTGCACACGCACGACATCGCCGAGGGCCTGGGGCTCGCCTACGAGCCGCCCGCCGAGCTGTGCGAGGACGTCCTGAACCGGATCTTCCCGCAGGTCCGGCCGGGCCCGGCCGCCTGGCCCACGCTGCTGTGGGCCACCGGGCGCGGTGATCTGCCGGGCCGCGCCCCGGTCACGCAGTGGCGCTGGCACAACACCCCGGTGATCCCGGCCGAACGCCTGACCCTGGAGGGCGTCACACCCGCGGCCGCCCGTGATCTGTTCCTGGGCGGCGACGGAGGGTTCGAGTGGGTCGACGGCGGCCCCTTCCAGGGCACGCGGGAAGCATCCGGGATGGTCGTGTCGGCGTACGAGGAGGGGGTGTACCGGCCGGAGTGGGGCCTCTACATCCTTGTACGGAAGGAGGACGGGCGCGCGGTCGGCGGCATGGGCTTCCACGGCGCCCCGGGCGGCGACGGGCGCGCGGAGGTGGGTTACGACCTGGCGCCGGCAGCCCGTGGTCAGGGCTATGCGACCGAGGCCCTGCGCGCACTGGCGGCCCGGGCGTTGGCCGGCGAGGAGGTCCGCGTCCTGGCCGCGGTCGTGGACGGGGACAACCACGCTTCGCACGGGGTGGTGTCGCGCGCCGGGT
The DNA here is from genome assembly GCF_040643755.1 of Streptomyces sp. NPDC047079. Lineage (NCBI taxonomy): Bacteria > Bacillati > Actinomycetota > Actinomycetes > Kitasatosporales > Streptomycetaceae > Streptomyces > Streptomyces sp. NPDC047079. The sequence continues at coordinate 71,627 of NZ_JBEYUZ010000012.1, read as the reverse complement.
TCCGGCGGGTGGGCGCGGCCGGCGAGGACGGCGCGCAGGTGGCGTACGAGCTACGGGGCTGACCGGCGCGGCGTGGCGTGCGCCCGGCCCTTGCGTCTGCGCAGACCGGAGGCGTGGAGCAGACGCACGACCTCGCGGCTGTCCACCTCCACCGCCCCTGCCCGGACGGCGTCCTGGTACCGGTGGGAGGGCAGGTCGTAGTGGTCGCGTTCGAAGGCACGGCGCGGCACGTCCAGCCGCTCGGCGAACCGGTGCAGTTCGTCGTAGGAGACATCGCTGATCAGGTGGGACCAGAGTCGGCCGTGGCCCGGCCAGGTGGGCGCGTCGATGTAGACCGTCACGAGGACGACATCCCGCCCGTCGCCGCGCCGAGGGAGCCCACCGCCGCGACCTTCACGCCCGCCTTCGTGCACACCCAGTGCGGATCGGGGCCGAGTTCCGGCTCGACGTCCAGGGCATGCGGGTCACCCGAGCCGCAGACGGGGCACAACGGCCAGCGTCCGTACCGCTCCAGCAGCGCGTCCTGGACGTCCTGGGCGACCAGCCCGGCCACGAAGGCCGCACCGTCCGGCCACTGCTCGACCCACCAGCGGCGCTGGGCGACGGAGTCCTCGACGAGCGAGACGACGTCCGCCTCGGCGACCTCGCCCGCGACCAGGTCGGCGAGAACCAGGGCGCGTGCCGCGTGCAGGGCCTGCTCCAGGGGGCTGATGGGATCCATGTCCCCATTGTGCGCACTCTTGACCGGACCTCCGAACTGAAAATACCTTTCATCATGTGACCCAGCGCCTGAAGGAAACTTTCCCGGGCTCGCGGGGCCCGGCGACCTCGGGCCGGAACGCGGCCCCCGCCCCCGCCGCGCTCGCCGCCAAAGTGCGCACCCTCGCGCCCTCCATGACCCGGTCCATGCAGCGCGTCGCCGAGGCCGTCGCCGGCGACCCGGCCGGATGCGCGGCGCTCACGGTCACCGGGCTCGCCGAGCTGACCGGCACCAGCGAGGCCACCGTCGTACGTACGGCCCGCCTTCTCGGCTATCCGGGCTACCGGGACCTGCGGCTCGCCCTCGCGGGCCTGGCAGCCCAGCAGCAGTCGGGCCGCGCGCCCTCCGTCACCGCCGACATCGCGGTCGACGACCCGATAGCGGACGTCGTCGCGAAACTCGCCTACGACGAGCAGCAGACCCTCGCCGACACGGCGGCCGGTCTCGACACCGTGCAGCTCGGCGCGGCCGTCGCGGCCCTCGCCGCCGCCCGCCGCATCGATGTGTACGGCATCGGCGCGTCCGGGCTCGTCGCCCAGGACCTAGTCCAGAAGCTGTTGCGGATAGGGCTCATAGCCCATGCGCACAGCGACCCGCACCTCGCCGTCACCAACGCCGTACAACTGCGCGCCAAGGACGTGGCGATCGCCATCACTCACTCCGGTTCCACCGGCGATGTCATCGAACCGCTGCGCGTGGCCTTCGAGCACGGGGCGACGACCGTCGCCGTCACCGGCCGCCCGGACGGGCCCGTCACGCAGTACGCCGACCACGTCCTGACCACCTCCACGGCACGCGAGAGCGAGCTGAGGCCGGCCGCGATGTCGTCCCGCACCAGCCAACTCCTCGTGGTGGACTGCCTTTTCGTCGGCGTGGCACAGCGGACGTACGAGACCGCCGCGCCGGCGCTGTCCGCCTCGTACGAGGCCCTGGCGCACCGCCACCACCCGCGGGGTGGAACGAAGCGCTAGCCCCGGCCCCTCTTCCCTCCAGAGCAGTGCCGCACCGAAAAGAGCCGCGCCCGATGACCTCCTCTTCCCACCCGAGTGATCTGCGAGCAGAGCTGGAGACACTGACCACCGAGGCGTTCCGCCCCGAGCTGGCCGACATCGACCGGCTTCCGACACTGGAGATCGCGAAGATCATGAACAGCGGGGACGCGACCGTCCCGGCCGCCGTCGCCGAGCGGCTCCCGCAGATCGCCGCCGCGATCGACGCCGTCGCCGAGCGGATGGCCCGGGGCGGCCGGCTGGTGTACGCGGGTGCGGGCACGGCCGGGCGGCTCGGGGTCCTCGACGCCTCCGAGTGCCCGCCGACCTTCAACACCGAGCCCTCCCAGGTCGTGGGCCTGATCGCGGGCGGACCCGGTGCGATGGTGACGTCGGTGGAGGGCGCGGAGGACTCCCGGGAGCTGGCGGCCCACGACCTCGACGCGCTGCGGCTGACGGCCCGTGACACGGTGGTCGGCGTCTCGGCCTCGGGCCGCACCCCGTACGCGGTCGGCGCGGTGGAGCACGCCCGCTCTCGCGGTGCGCTCACGATCGGCCTGTCCTGCAACGCGGGCAGCCCCCTCGCGGCGGCCGCGGACCACGGCATCGAGGTCGTGGTCGGACCCGAGCTGCTGACCGGCTCGACGCGGCTGAAGGCGGGCACGGCGCAGAAGCTGGTTCTCAACATGCTCTCGACCATCACGATGATCCGGCTGGGCAAGACGTACGGGAACCTGATGGTCGACGTCCGCGCCTCCAACGACAAACTGCGCGCCCGCTCCCGCCGCATCGTGGCGTTGGCGACGGGCGCGAGCGACGAGGAGATCGAACGCGCCCTCGCGGCCACGGACGGCGAGGTCAAGAACGCGATCCTCACCCTTCTCGGCGGAGTGGACGGCCCGTCGGCGGCCCGGCTTCTCGCCGAGAGCGACGGCCATCTGCGTACGGCCCTGGAGAAGGCAGCGGGCTGACCGCACCGGGCAGGCGAGGCCCGGAGGGCCGCCTGTCCCCGGAGTTGCCTTGGGGCTTCCGGCGCGTCGGGTCGCGGTCACGGGAGCCTGCCGTCACTCGTGTCCCCCGCCGCGCCGCTCGGCCTTGTCCCGGTGGCGGCGGCGCAGGTGGCGGGCGAGGAGGAACGCGATGAGCACCGCCAGGGCGGCGAGTACATACAGCTCATAGCGCTTGATCGCCGGATACAACGTCTCCAGGTGGGCTCCGGCGAGGGCGCCGAACGTGACCCAGACGCCGACCCACAACGCGGCGCCGAGGGCGTTGAAGGCGAGGAAACGCCGCCAGGGCATCCGGGCCAGCCCCGCGATGATGCCATTCGCCTGGCGCAGCCCCTCGATGAACCTCGCCACGGTGACGATCTTGCCGCCGTGCCGGGTGAAGAAGGCCTCCGCCCTGGCGACCCGGGCCGGGGTGAGCAGGACATAGCGGCCGTAGCGCTCCACCACCCGGTGGCCGCCGAAGCGGCCGATCGCATAGCCGACGTTGTCGCCGAGGACCGCGGCGAGGAAGGCGAGGACGGCCACCAGGACGATGTCCAACCGGCCCGCGCCCGCGTACACGGCGGCGACGATCAGGATCGTCTCACCGGGCACGGGCACGCCGAAGTCCTCCACGAACACCAGCCCGGCGACGGCCAGATAGCCCCAGTGGTCCAGGAGCGGGGCGACGTCCGCGAGGACTCCGGGCAACGGGGGCTGGGTCATCGGCGGTCTCCCGGGCGGCTGGGCTTCGAAGGTTTCGGCGCCGGTTTCCATGGTCCCGCCACGGGCGCCCCACCGGCGTACCACCCCCGGTACGGCGTCCGCCGGCCCGCCCACCGAGGAAGGTGAGACGTCACCCGAGCAGCGGCAGCTCGGAGAACTCGTGTCCCTCCCAGATGCGCCGCGACTCCTCCTCCGGGTATGCCGTCACCACCGGCCGCGTGTCGAGGACCTGCACGAGCCGCCGCTCGGTGTCGTAGGCCGGCCAGCCGGGGTCACCCGTGCGTGCGAACGCCGTCCAGGAGGTGCGGAAGCGGGACGAGAGCGCCTCGGCCTCCGACGAGGGTGCGGCTCCGGCGAACAGCAGAGCGCCGAGGTCGGCCGTGAACGTGCCGAACAGCAGGGGGATGTCCAGGCCGTGGCAGGCACGGAGCACCCCGTTGCCGCCCGGGGCCGGCCAGGTCAGTTCGTACGCGTACGCCCGGCCGCCGCCCGCCACCTGCGCCTCGGCCAGATGCAGTGAGGGCATGCGGAAGAGCCAGTCGGACTGGATCCGCTCGTAGAGTTCGTCGGCCGTGGCGTCCGGGAAGGCGGCCCGGTAGGCGCGCTCGCCGTCCGGGCCCGGCGCGAACAGGCGCAGGGCCGCCGTCACCTGCTCGTCGGTGATCTTCCCGAGCATTCCGCCGAGGACCAGGAACAGCTGGAACTCCTCCCGGTTGTGCCCGGTGACCAGGTCGACGTCCCGTGCCGCGCCGGACGCCAGCGCCCGCCAGGGCGTGGTGGGCAGCACCTCGCCGTCGACGACCGGGGCGAAGGGGGTCACCGTGGGGGCGGCCTGCCCCCAGCGGTCCTGGTACTGGCGCATCTTGGCGCCCAGCGCCTCGCCCGCCCGGGTCAGTTGACGAGGATCCACGGTCGCCAGATCGGCGGCCGTCGGGCGGCGCCCCGCCTCCGCGGCGAGGGCGGTCGCGAGGTCCCGCGCCAGCTCGTCCGAGAAGTATGTGCCCGGCACGCTCTGGGCGATCGCCCGCCGGAAGAGTCCGGCCGCGCGGGGCATGGCCAGCAGCGCGGCGACCGAGCCGGCACCGGCCGACTCGCCGAACACGGTGACCCGGCCGGGGTCGCCGCCGAACGCCGCGATGTTGTCCCTCACCCATTCCAGGGCGGCGACCTGGTCCAGCAGACCACGGTTGGCGGGCGCCCCTTCGATGCGGGCGAAACCCTCCATGCCGACGCGGTAGTTGAAGGTGACGACGACGACGTCGCCGTCGCGGGCGATGTGCCGGGCGTCGTAGCCGGGGCTGCCGGAGTGGCCGACCTTGTAGGCGCCGCCGTAGATCCACACCATCACCGGGCGGCGGGCGGCAGGATCCGGTTCCGGCGTCCAGACGTTCACGGTCAGCCAGTCGTCGCCGAGCTGGGTGTCCCCCGCACGGCTACGGCCCTGTATCCCGGCCTCCTGCGGGGGCGGCGGGCCGAACGCGTACGCCTCGCGGGTCCCGTCCCATGCGCGTACCGGCCGCGGCGCCGCGAAGCGTCCCTCCCCCACCGGCGGTTCGGCGAACGGTATGCCGCGGAAGACCGCGAGCCCGTCCTCCCGGCTCCCGCGCACCGCACCGGCGGCGGTGCGCACCACGGGGCCGGCCGTATCGGCGGCCGGCGCAAGGGGTCCGGACGACGTCATCGATGACCTCCACTACTCGATCGGGTAAGCGGCGCAGGGTGTGCCCACTGCCGTAACGAACGGTGCGCGGCGGATGCTCCCGTCGAATCGGGACCGCCCGCCGCACGGGCGCACGAGCGTCACGTCTTGGCGCCGGACACCTCCCCCGTCTGCTCCCCCTCACCGGATGCCGGGGCGGTTGCGCCCCGCTCGTCGGCCGGGTCCCGGTGCGGGATGAAGGATGCCACGGCGAAGGCGAGGAGAGCGGCGCCGGCACCGATGGCCAGCACGGTCCTGAAGCCGTTCTCCGAGGGCAGGGTGGCGGGCCCGAGGGTCGTGGTCATGTTGGCCAGGATGACGCCGGCCACCGCGCTCGCGGTGGAGGTGCCGATGGAGCGCATCAGGGTGTTGAGACTGTTGGCGGCGCCGGTCTCGGACGCCGGCACGGCACCCATGATGAGGGCGGGCATCGCGCCGTAGGTGAAGCCGATGCCGGCGCCGATGACGCAGGAGACGAGCACGAAGTGCCATACCTGATCCATCAGCGCGATGTTGAGGCCGTAGCCGGCCGCCACGATCAGCGCACCGATCATCAGCGTCACCTTCGGGCCCCTGGCGCGCGAGACGGCGGCGGACACCGGGGCCGTCGCCCTCAGGCAACCTTAAGGCGGATTGATTGACTTAAGCAATCTAATGTGGCCCGACGGCTCCCCGGAGGTACGGCCCCGCGCCCCCTCGGGCACGGGGCCGTCCCGGCCTGACTCAGTACAGGGTCTTCACCGCCGCCGCGTCATACGGCTTCAGGTCACCCAAGCGGCCCTCCAGGACCTTCGCCGCCCACTCGGGGTCCTGAAGCAGGGCGCGGCCGATGGCCACCAGGTCGAACTCCTCCGCCTCCAGGCGGTCCAGGAGGTTGTCGATGCCCTTGACCGGTGCGCCCTCGCCAGCGAAGCCACGGATGAAGTCACCGTCCAGGCCCACCGAGCCGACCGTGATGGCCGGCTTGCCCGTGAGCTTCTTCGTCCAGCCCGCCAGGTTGAGGTCCGAACCGTCGAACTCCGGCAGCCAGTAGCGGCGCGTGGAGGCATGGAAGGCGTCGACGCCGGCCGCGGCCAGCGGGGCGAGGATCGCCTCGAGCTCCTCGGGCGACTCGGCGAGCCGGGCGTCGTAGGCGTCCTGCTTCCACTGCGAGTACCGGAAGAGGACGGGGAACTCCGGCGAGACCGCCTCCCGTACGGCGGCCACGACCTCCGCCGCGAACTTCGCACGGGCCACCGGGTCGCCGCCGTAGGCGTCGGTGCGGCGGTTGGTGCCCGCCCACAGGAACTGGTCGATCAGATAGCCGTGCGCGCCGTGCAGTTCGACGCCGTCGAAGCCGATCCGCTCTGCCGAGGCGGCCGCCTCGGCGAAGGCCGCGATCACGTCGTCCAGGTCCTGCAGGGTCATGGCCTTGCCCGTGCCCTCGGTGCCGTCGGGCCTGATGCCGGAGGGGCCCATGGCCGGCGCGTCCGCGTACGGGGGGTCACCGGCGTTGCGGACCATGCCGATGTGCCACAGCTGCGGCACGATCGTGCCGCCCGCCGTGTGCACCGCCTCGGCGACCTTCGCCCAGCCGGCCAGCTGCTCCTCGCCGTGGAACCGCGGGATGCGGTCACTCTGGCCGGCCGACGGGTGGCCCACATAGGTGCCCTCGGTGACGATCAGCCCGACACCGGCGGCCGCGCGCCGCGCGTAGTACGCCACCACGTCCTCGCCCGGGGTGCCTCCCGGTGAGAACTGGCGCGTCATGGGCGCCATGACGATTCGGTTGGGGACGGTCAGGCCGTTGATCGTGGCGGGGCGGGAGAGGATCCGGGCCGCGCGGGAGGCGGAGACGGTGACAGTCACGTGGGGGAGCTCCTCGGCAATGTCAGAAGGGACCGGCTGGTATGTGCACATGCATGGACGGCATGCACAGGGGTCAACCGGGACCGTCCGGCACGGCATTCCTGCACCCGGATGCTCCACCCTGTGATCCCGGACACGCCCGAGGGCGGCACCCCCTGTCTCCAGGGAGTGCCGCCCTCGGTTGTGTCCAGCGACGGACCGGTGATCCTCGGAAGGATCAGAAGTCCATGTCACCGCCCGGCATGCCGCCACCGGCGGGCGCGGCGGCCTTCTCCGGCTTGTCGGCGATGACGGCCTCGGTGGTGAGGAACAGCGCGGCGATGGAGGCGGCGTTCTGCAGGGCGGAACGGGTCACCTTCGCCGGGTCGATGATGCCTTCCTTGACCAGGTCGACGTACTCGCCGGTCGCGGCGTTCAGGCCGTGGCCCGGGGTCAGGTTGCGCACCTTCTCCACCACGACGCCGCCCTCGAGGCCGGCGTTGACGGCGATCTGCTTCAGCGGGGCCTCGAGCGCCAGCTTGACGGCGGCGGCACCGGTGGCCTCGTCGCCCTCGAGCTCCAGCTTCTCGAAGACCTGGGAGGCCTGGAGCAGGGCCACGCCGCCACCGGCGACGATGCCCTCCTCGACGGCCGCCTTCGCGTTGCGGACGGCGTCCTCGATGCGGTGCTTGCGCTCCTTGAGCTCGACCTCGGTGGCGGCACCGGCCTTGATGACGGCCACGCCGCCGGCCAGCTTCGCCAGGCGCTCCTGCAGCTTCTCGCGGTCGTAGTCGGAGTCGCTGTTCTCGATCTCGGCGCGGATCTGGTTCACGCGGCCCTGCACCTGCTCCGGGGAGCCGGCGCCGTCGACGATGGTGGTCTCGTCCTTGGTGATGACGACCTTGCGGGCGCGGCCCAGGAGGTCCAGGGTCGCGTTCTCCAGCTTGAGGCCGACCTCCTCGGAGATGACCTCGCCGCCCGTGAGGATGGCGATGTCGCCGAGCATGGCCTTGCGGCGGTCACCGAAGCCCGGGGCCTTGACGGCGACGGACTTGAAGGTGCCGCGGATCTTGTTGACGACCAGGGTCGACAGGGCCTCGCCCTCGACGTCCTCGGCGATGATCAGCAGCGGCTTGCCCGACTGCATGACCTTCTCCAGGAGCGGGAGCAGGTCCTTGACCGAGGAGATCTTGCCGTTGTAGATCAGGATGTACGGGTCGTCGAGGACGGCCTCCATACGCTCCATGTCGGTGGCGAAGTACGCCGAGATGTAGCCCTTGTCGAAGCGCATGCCCTCGGTGAGCTCCAGCTCGAGACCGAAGGTCTGCGACTCCTCGACGGTGATGACGCCTTCCTTGCCGACCTTGTCCATAGCCTCGGCGATCAGCTCGCCGATCTGGGTGTCGGCGGCGGAGATGGAGGCCGTGGAGGCGATCTGCTCCTTGGTCTCGACGTCCTTCGCCTGCTCCAGCAGGGCGGCGCAGACGGCCTCGACGGCCGTCTCGATACCACGCTTGAGGGCCATCGGGTTGGCACCGGCGGCTACGTTGCGCAGGCCCTCCTTGACCAGGGCCTGGGCGAGCACGGTAGCGGTGGTCGTACCGTCACCGGCGACGTCGTCCGTCTTCTTGGCGACTTCCTTGACCAGCTCGGCGCCGATCTTCTCGTACGGGTCCTCGAGCTCGATCTCCTTGGCGATGGAGACGCCGTCGTTGGTGATCGTGGGGGCGCCCCACTTCTTCTCGAGGACGACGTTGCGGCCCTTGGGGCCGAGGGTCACCTTGACGGCGTCCGCGAGCTGGTTCATGCCGCGCTCGAGGCCGCGCCGCGCCTCCTCGTCGAACGCGATGATCTTGGCCATGTGAAGTGGTCCCTCCAGGACTGGGGGTGATTACTTCGGACCGCGCCCGCGCCCGCGACGGACGGCCCCGGCCGGAGGTTCCTTGCCCCACCCGGTCCGTGGCCTCACCGACCCGGTCCTTCTTTGTCACTCTCACCTTCAGAGTGCTAACGCCAATGATTAGCACTCGCCCCCCGAGAGTGCAAGGTGCGCCCGCGGAGCGGGCTCGTTGAGGGGTGGCGGTCGGGTGACGGGCGGGCGCAAGGTGCGCCCGCGGAGCGGGCCCGCCTCAGGAGTGGCGGTCGGGTGACGGGCGGGGCAGGGGCGCGCCCCAGGTGCGCCCTCCGCGGACAGACCGAGGGGCTCGTACCCCAACGGGATACGAGCCCCTCGACACGTCGAACAGTTCAGTCGTCGGCGCGCAACCTCAGCCGGCCAGGCGGACCATGTCCGCCTGCGGCCCCTTCTGACCCTGCGAGATCTCGAACTCGACCCGCTGGCCCTCTTCCAGGGTGCGGTAGCCGTCCATCTGAATCGCGCTGTAGTGGACGAATACATCCGCACCACCGTCGACCGCGATGAAGCCGTACCCCTTCTCCGCGTTGAACCACTTGACGGTGCCCTGAGCCATGCCTAACTCCCCTATTACTGGCCCTTGCACAGATCCACACCTCGCGGATCCGGGTCAGACCTCACCCCCCAACGGTTGGGGGCGTGCGCCGGAACGCGTCGACCGCGGCTGAATGTATCTGCCCAACTGCCGTCTGCAACAGGTCAATCGGACGAGAAATCCGGGCATGACCGGTCGGGAATGTACGGAGAATTCACTCTAATTCAGGGCAAGTCGGGCCCGGCAAATGGAACGAATGGCGCAAAAACCCTGCCTACTTTGGCTACTTCTTGTCGGGTAGGCGGCAGGGACTCCGGGGTGTCCGACCGGGAAACCGGGAGCGGCTTCCCCAACTGTACCTCGCTCAACCATGCAGAATTGCCCCCTCCGTTTCTCTCACGGAGAGGGCAATTCGATGAACTCTCAGTGTTCTCGTTACTGTGGGTAACGGTCACACGGGGGTGAGTGGCCGTCAGCCGCCCGCGACCGCCGGGATGATGGAGACGCCCGCGCCGTCCGGCGTCACCGTGTCGAGGCCCTGCTCGAAGCGGACGTCGTCGTCGTCGACGTACACGTTGACGAAGCGACGCAGCTTGCCCTGGTCGTCGAGGACTCGGGCGGCGATGCCGGCGTGGTTCTTGTCCAGGTCGGCGATGACCTCGGCGAGGGTCGCGCCCTCGGCGGCGACCTCGGCCCGGCCTCCGGTGTAGGTGCGCAGGATGGTGGGGATGCGAACGGTCACGCTCATGCGAGGCCAGCCTCTCGGAAGGAGTCCAGGGTCGGACGGATCGTCGCGGTGAGGCCGGTGCCCGCCACCGCGTCCAGGGTCTTGAGACCGTCCCCGGTGTTGAGGACGACGGTCGTCTTCGTCGGATCGAGCACACCGCTCTCGATCAGCTTGCGCGTCACGCCCACCGTCACACCGCCCGCCGTCTCCGCGAAGATGCCCTCGGTGCGGGCGAGCAGCTTGATGGCGTCCACGATCTGCTCGTCCGTCACGTCCTCCACGGCCCCGCCGGTGCGGCGCGCGATGTCGAGGACGTACGGACCGTCCGCCGGGTTGCCGATCGCCAGCGACTTGGCGATCGTGTCCGGCTTCTGCGGCCGTACGACGTCGTGGCCCGCCTTGAACGCGGTGGACACCGGCGAGCACCCCTCGGCCTGCGCACCGAAGATCTTGTACGGCTTGTCCTCGACCAGCCCGAGGCCGATCAGCTCCCGCAGCCCCTTGTCGATCTTCGTGAGCTGTGAGCCGGAGGCGATCGGGACCACGATCTGGTCCGGCAACCGCCAGCCCAGCTGCTCGGCGATCTCGTACGCCAGGGTCTTGGACCCTTCCGCGTAGTAGGGACGCAGGTTGACGTTGACGAAGCCCCATCCCTCGCCGGCCGGGTCGCCGATCAGCTCCGAGCAGAAGCGGTTCACATCGTCGTAGTTGCCCTCGATGCCGACGAGGTCGCCGCCGTAGATCGCGGCCATGACGATCTTGCCCTGTTCCAGGTCGTGCGGGATGAAGACGCAGGAGCGCAAGCCGGCCCGGGCCGCCGCGGCGCCCACCGCGCCCGCAAGGTTGCCGGTGGAGGAGCAGGAGAGGGTGGTGAAGCCGAAGACGCGCGCCGCCTCGAGCGCCTGGGCGACCACGCGGTCCTTGAAGGAGTGCGTCGGGTTGCCGGAGTCGTCCTTGACATACAACCCGCCGGTCACGCCCAGCTCTCGCGCCAGGTTGTCGGCCTTGACGAGCTTGGTCCAGCCCGGGTTGAGGTTCGGCTTGTCGGCGACGTCCGCCGGGACCGGGAGGAGCGGCGCGTAGCGCCAGATGTTCGCGGGGCCGGCCTCGATCCGCTTCCGCAGCTCCTCGGTGTCGTAGCCCGAGAAGTCGTACTCGATCTCCAGCGGGCCGAAACACTCCTCGCAGGCGAAGACCGGGCCGAGGGGCACCCTGTGACCGCACTCGCGGCAGGACAGGGCCGCGGCCGGGCCGAGGCTCACGGAGTCGGTGGTGCTTCCAACTGTCTGCACAGCCATGTCAGGCGAGGCCCTCTCTCCTCATCTTCCTCACGACGCATCTCGCCGCGAGACGGATTTGGCACCTTCCCTAGCCGGGAGCCTCGCGGTGGAAGACGAGAACCGGCTGGAGGGTTGCCGGGGCTTCATCGGGCCGTGTCCCTCTGCCCCTCTGGATGAGCTGTATGCGGTTGTTTCACTGGTGATAAGCGGCGGCGACCTCCGACATGCGATGGTCACCGGCGTTGTTCAAGACTGTAACCGAAGGCCTGGACAGTTGAGACAGTCGTCCGAACCGCGAGATGGATCACCGAATGTGAGGAGCGCAGACCGTGCTGGAAGAAGTCGAGCGCTGGCTGAGCACCCGCTCCTGGTCCGTGACCGATCGCCCGCTCCACCAGATCCTGGCCGCCAAACGCACCTCGGGCTCGTCGGTCAGTGTCGTGCTGCCCGCGCTCAACGAGGAGGAGACGGTCGGTGAGATCGTCGCCGTGATCCGCCACGACCTCATGCAGCAGGTGCCGCTCGTGGACGAGATCGTCGTCGTCGACTCGGGTTCCACGGACCGCACCTCCGAGGTCGCCGCGGCGGCCGGCGCGACGGTGGTGCACCGCGACGCCGTCCTGCCGCGCATCCCGGCCGTGCCCGGCAAGGGCGAGGTGCTGTGGCGCTCCCTCCTGGTCACCCGCGGGGACATCGTCTGCTTCGTCGACGCGGATCTGAGGGAGTTCTCCTCGGACTTCGTCTCCGGGATCGTGGGCCCGCTGCTCACCGACCCGGGCGTGGACCTCGTGAAGGCGATGTACGACCGGCCCCTGGCCCTGGCCGGTGAGCGCGCCTCCGGGACGACCGCGGCGGGCCAGGGCGGCCGCGTCACCGAGCTGATGGCGCGCCCGCTGCTCAATATGCACTGGCCGCAACTGGCCGGTTTCGTGCAGCCGCTCGGCGGCGAGTACGCCGCCCGCCGCTCCCTGCTGGAGCGGCTCCCGTTCCCGGTCGGCTACGGCGTGGAACTGGGCATGCTGGTCGACGCCCTGCACCTGGTGGGCCTGGACGCCCTGGCCCAGGTCGACGTCGGCGTGCGCATCCACCGCCACCAGGACGGCCAGGCGCTGGGCCGCATGGCCGCGGCGATCTACCGGACCGCACAGCTGCGGCTGGCCCGTGGCCATCTGGTCCGCCCCGCCCTCACCCAGTTCGAGCGTATCGAGGGCGGCTTCGAGCCACGGACGTACACGGTGGACACGGAGGAGCGCCCGCCGATGGCGGAGATCGCGGAGTACGCCGACCGGCGGGCGGCCTGAGCCTTCCCCGCGGAGGGAAACGGTCCGCCGCCGCGACGCCACCGCGTTGTGCTGCTTCGCATACGGCTGAAGGGAACGTTTGAGCGTTTTCGGCTCGGGCTAGGTTTGGTGGCATGGCTTCGAATGCGGCTTCCGTTCTGGTGGCGTCCAACCGCGGCCCGGTCTCGTACGCGCTGGACGAGACCGGCCGGCTCACCGCCAAGCGCGGCGGGGGCGGACTGGTCTCCGGCCTGTCGGCGATCGGCCCCGACGCGGACGCGGTGTGGGTCTGCTCGGCGCTGAACGACAGCGACCGGGAGGCGGTACGGCAAACGGGCGGCACGCTGGACCCGGCCGACACCGGCGGTCAGCGCGTACGGATGCTCGACATCGACCCCCAGGTGCACGCCGACGCGTACAACGGCATCGCGAACTCGGTCCTGTGGTTCGTGCACCACATGCTGTACCAGACGCCGCTGGAGCCTGTCTTCGACGCGGAGTTCCGGCGGCAGTGGGCGGCCTACGAGACGTACAACCGGGCGTTCGCCGAGGCGCTGGCCGAGGAGGCGGCCGAGGGCGCGGCGGTCCTGGTGCAGGACTACCACCTCACCCTGACGCCCCGGATGCTCCGCGAGCTGAGGCCCGACCTGCGGATCGGCCACTTCTCGCACACGCCGTGGGCGCCGCCGGAGTACTTCCGCCTGCTGCCCGACGACATCGCCGCGCAGGTGCTCGGCGGAATCCTGGGCGCGGACCGTGCGGCGTTCCTCACCCAGCGGTGGGCGGACGCGTTCACGGAGAGCTGTCACGCGGTCCTCGGTCCGGGCATCGCCTCGGGCACCCGCATCGGTGTCCACGGGCTGGGCGCGGACGCCGAGTTCCTGCGCGAGCGGGCGCACCGGCCGGACGTGGCCGAGCGGATGCGGACCCTGCGCGAACAGATCGGTACGGCCCCCGACGGCAGGCCCCGCAAGTCGATCGTGCGGGTGGACCGCACGGAGCTGTCGAAGAACATCGTGCGCGGGCTGCTGGCGTACGAGGAGCTGCTCGAGTCGCATACGGAGTGGCGGGAACGGGTCGTCCACGTGGCGTTCGCGTACCCGTCCCGCCAGGACCTGGCCGTCTACCGCGACTACACGGCGGAGGTGCAGCGGGTGGCGGCGGAGATCAACTCCCGTTTCGGCACCGCCGGGTGGACTCCGGTGGAGCTGCACGTCAAGGACGACTTCGCGCGCTCGCTCGCCGCGTACCGGCTGGCGGACGTGGCCCTCGTGAACCCCATCCGGGACGGCATGAACCTGGTCGCCAAGGAGGTCCCGGTGGTCTCCGACGAGGGCTGCGCGCTGGTGCTGTCGCGGGAGGCGGGGGCGTACGAGGAACTGGGCGAGGACGCGCTGACCGTCAACCCGTACGACATCGTGGGCACGGCTCAGGCGCTGCACGAGGCGCTGTCGATGGGGCCGGGCGAGCGCGCGGAGCGCACGAAGCGGCTCGCCGCCCAGGCCACGGCGCTTCCTCCGGCCCGGTGGTTCCTGGACCAGCTGGCCGCGCTGGAGGGCTGAGGGCCGCTTCTGCCGCATACGGGCGGTCCCAGGGCGCCGGGGCCGCCGCGGCCGAGCTGCGGGCCGCGACGGCACGAGCGCCCTGTCCGTGGTGCGCCCCTGTCCGCTGTCAGGGGCGCTTCACCCGAGCCCGCCCGCCAGGGCCCGCAACAGCCCTACGACCCCTTCCGGGCCGTCGACCACCAGGTCCGCCCTGTCGGCCAGTTCCGTGACCTCCTCGCTGCCGCTGCACACCAGCAGGCCGGGCACGCCGTCGGAGCGGAGTTTGTCGACGGCGGCGAAGGCGGGGAGGTCGCCGAGGTCGTCGCCCGCGTACATGACCACTCCGGCGCCGATCTCGCGGACGTGGTCCAGCAGGGCCACTCCCTTGTCCATGCCCGGCGGGCGCAGCTCCAGGACCATGCGGCCGGGCTCGACGATCAGGCCGTGGCGGGTGGCGAGGTCGGCGAGTGGTTCGCGCAGGGCCTCGAAGGCGGCCTGTGGATCATCGGCCCGGCGGGTGTGCACGGCGACGGCCCGCCCCTTCTCCTCGATCCAGGTGCCCCGCCAGGCACCGATCTCGTCGAGGAAGCCGGGGAGTTCCGCGCGGACGGCGGCGACGCCGGGGTGCGGGGCGGGGGCGCTGACGGTGCCGGTACGGGCCTCCCAGCGTTCGGCGCCGTAATGGCCGAGGACGACGAGGTGGTCGAGGCCGGGCACCCCCGCGAAGCCGCCGTGGCGGACGGCGACGCCGGCCGGGCGGCCGGTGACGACCGCGACGGAGGCGACCTTGGGGGCGAGCGCCGCGAGGGCGGGGACCGCGTCCGGGTGGGCGCGGGCCTGATCGGGGTCCGGGACGATCGGGGCGAGCGTCCCGTCGAAGTCGAAGGCGAGGACGGCCCGCTCGGGCCGCGTGAGGATGGCGTCGAGACCGTCGCGCCCGGCCGCAGTGGCGGGCGTCGGCAAGGAGTCCGTGTGGCTGCCCATGCAACGACCCTATCCGCGCGGCACCGGATGCACGCCTGCCGCAGCCCTGCGGGTCCGCTCGCGCGTGGCTGGCGGCGCTGTCCGACCGGCCCCGTCAGCGTTCTGTGCGGCGGACCTCGCGGACACGGCGGAGGCGGTTGACGGTGACCGGGGCGTGGGCGAGGGCCCTCGGGTCGTCGAGGAGGGCGTTGAGCAGCTGGTAGTAGCGCACGGGGGCGAGGCCCAGCTGCTCCCGGATGGCCCGCTCCTTGGCCCCCGGCCCGGAGAAGCTGCGCCCCTCCAGCGCGAGGACGGCCTTTTCCCGGGGATTGAGCTGTTCCATGGGGGAACGGTAGCCCCAGGGGCCGACAGAGCGGACCGCTCAGCCGGCCGCGCTGTCCGCCGTCACCGCCGCCCGCTGGATCTGGCCCAGGATGGCCGACGGGCTGCCGCCCGGGTCGACCGCCTTGCCGATCTGCTTCTTGATGTTCGCGCTGACGCCCGCCCAGGACGTCTTACCGACCGGGTACAGCTCCGAGCTCGGCAGCTGCTCCAGGAAGGGCTCCAGGTCCGCGTCCCTCGACGACGCCGCCATCGTCTCCTGCGCCGAGTTGGTGACCGGCAGCAGGTCGTACTCCCGTGAGAAGTCCAGCACGTTCTTCTCGTCGTACACGTAGTCGAGGAATGCGCGGATCTGGTCCTTGTGCCGGTTCTGCTTGAAGGCCGTCATCCAGTCGGCCACGCCCATCGCGGACTTCGCCCGGCCGCTGACCCCCGGCATCGGGACCATGCCGAACTTCACGCCCTTGTCACGGGCCATCTTCATCAGGGAGGGGTGGCCGTTGAGCATGCCGACCTCACCGCGCGTGAACGCGGCGAAGGCGTCGGCGCGGTTGAGCCGGCCGGGCGCCACCGGACCCGTCAGCCCCTTGCCGACCAGCTCCTCCTTCAGCCAGGTGAAGGTGCCCACGTTCTGCGCGGAGTCGATGTCGTAGGAGCCGAAGCCGTCCAGGTAGCCGCTGCCGCCGCTGAGCAGCCACTGCATCGTCTCGGCCTGGGCCTCCTCCGGGCCGAGCGGCAGCGCGTAGGGGAACTTCACGCCCCTGGCCTCGAGCGCCTGCGCATCGGCCGCCAGACCGCTCCAGGTCGCGGGCGGCTGGATGCCCGCCTGGGAGAACAGCGTCTTGTTGTAGAAGAGCAGCCGCGTGGACGCGGCGAACGGCATGCCGTACTGCGTCCGGTTCACCTTGCCCGCGTTGCTCAGCTCCGAGGCGAAGTCCGCCTGGACCGGGATCGAGAGCACCTCGTCGGCCTGGTAGAGCCTGCCCGCCGCCGCGTAGTCCGCGTACGCCCCGATCTGCGCCATGTCGGGCGCGTGGTCCGCGGCCACCATCTCCTTGACCTTGCGGTCCACGTCGTTCCAGGAGTAGACGCTGACCTCGACCTTGATCCCCGAGTGCTCCGCCTCGAAGTCCCGGACCAGCCTGTCCCAGTACTTCTTGGAGCTGTTGGCCGAGGAGTCCCCGTAGTCCGCGGCCACCAGCCGCAGCGTCACGTCCCCCGAGCCGGACGCGCCCGAGCAGCCCGCCAGTACCACCGTCACGCCCAGTGCGGACACCCCCGCGATCAGACCCCTGTGCCATGTCGCCCTACGCGCCCCGCGCCCCTGCACCGCTCTTGACCAACCTTGCTGTCTCGCCATTCGGAATATCAACTACATAAGGTCTACACCACGTGAGTGGACTAGACCTCTCCGGGCCCAGGGGCCACACTGTCTTCGTGAGACATGTCATCGCCCTCGATGTGGGCGGCACCGGGATGAAGGCCGCCCTGGTCGGCTCGGGAGGCGAGCTGCTGCACCGGGCGCGCCGGGCCACCGGCCGCGAGCGCGGGCCCGACGCCGTGGTGGAGTCGATCCTCGGTTTCGCCGCCGAGCTGCGCGCGCACGGCGAGCGGCACCTCGGCGAACCCGCGGCCGCGGCGGGCGTCGCGGTACCCGGCATCGTGGACGGCGACCGCGGAGTCGCCGCCTACTCCGCCAACCTCGGCTGGCGTGACCTCCCTCTGCGCGACCTGCTCAGCAGCCGCCTGGACGGCGTGCCCGTGGCGCTCGGGCACGACGTGCGCACCGGCGGCCTCGCCGAGGGCCGCATCGGCGCCGGCAAGGGCGCCGACCGCTTCCTGTTCGTGCCGCTCGGCACCGGCATCGCGGGCGCCATCGGGATCGACGGCCGGGTGGAGGCCGGGGCGCACGGCTTCGCGGGCGAGATCGGCCACATCGTCGTACGGCCCGGCGGGGCCCCCTGCCCGTGCGGCCAGTCCGGCTGCCTGGAGCGGTACGCCTCCGCGGCGGCCGTCAGCGGGGCGTGGGCCGAGGCGTCCGGGGACCCTGAGGCCGACGCCGCCGACTGCGCGCGGGCCGTCGCGTCCGGGGATCCGGGCGCCGTCCGCGTCTGGCAGGAGGCCGTGGACGCTCTCGCCGACGGCATGGTCACCGCCCTCACCCTGCTGGACCCGCGCACGGTCATCATCGGCGGCGGGCTCGCCGAGGCGGGGGACACCCTCTTCGCACCGCTGCGGGACGCCGTACGGCGTCGGCTCACCTTCCAGAAGCCGCCCTCGATCGTCCCGGCGGCGCTGGGGGAAGCCGCCGGATGCCTGGGCGCGGGACTTCTCGCCTGGGATCTCCTCGAAACCACTGACCGTTCGGAGGTAACCGCCTGATGGCCCCCAGCAAGGTTCTCGCCGGTGCCCGGGTGGTGCTGCCCGCCGGGATCGTGACCGACGGCCGCGTCGTCGTGGAGGGCACGCGGATCGCCGAGATCTCCCCCGAGGACTCCGACCGTTACCCGGTCCCGGCTTCGGCCGACCGGGGGCACCCCCGTCGTCCGGGGGGGACCAGCCTCCCGGACGCGGAGACCATCGACGCACGGGGCCACTGGCTGGTCCCCGGCTTCGTCGACATCCACAACCACGGTGGCGGCGGCGCGTCCTTCTCGGGCACGGCCGAGGAAGCCCTGGCGGCCGTCCGCACCCACCGGCTGCACGGCACCACCACCGTCGTCGCCTCGACCGTCACCGGCCACCTGGACGTCCTCGCCCGGCAGGCCGGGCTGCTGTCCGAGCTGGCGGAGCAGGGCGACATCGCCGGCATCCACTTCGAGGGGCCGTTCATCTCGCCGTGCCGCAAAGGCGCGCACTCCGAGGAACTGCTGCGCGACCCGGACCCCGCTCAGGTGCGCAAGCTGATCGACGCGGCCCGCGGCCGGGCGAAGATGGTCACGCTCGCCACCGAACTGCCCGGCGGCATCGACTCCGTACGGCTGCTCGCCGAGCAGGGCGTGATCGCGGCGATCGGGCACACGGACGCGACCTACGAGCAGACGGTGGAGGCGATCGACGCGGGCGCCACGGTCGCGACGCATCTGTTCAACGCGATGCCGCCGCTCGGCCACCGCGCCCCCGGGCCCGTCACCGCGCTCCTGGAGGACGAGCGGATCACCGTCGAGCTGATCGACGACGGCACGCACCTGCACCCGGCCACGCTGCAGCTGGCGTTCCATCACGCGGGTGCCGCCCGGGTCGCGTTCATCACGGACGCGATGGACGCTGCGGGCATCGGCGACGGGCGGTACATGCTCGGCCCGCTGGAGGTGGAGGTGGCCGACGGGGTGGCGCGCCTGGTGGAGGGCGGGACGATCGCGGGCTCGACGCTCACCCTGGACCGCGCGTTCCGGCGGGCGGTCACCGTCGACCGGCTGCCGGTGGCGGACGTCGTCGCCGCCCTCTCGGCCAACCCGGCCAAGCTGCTGGGCGTCTACGACCGGGTGGGTTCCCTGGAGCCAGGCAAGGACGCCGACCTGGTGCTGCTGGACGAGGAGTTCGCCCTCAAGGGAGTGATGCGCCGCGGCGAGTGGGTGGTCGATCCCCAACTGGGGTGATTCATCCGTTTGTTGGCGCACGGTGGTCGACCCGGGGACTGGGCCGACCGCCGACTCATTTGGCATGATCGTGCCTCCGCACACCGCCGACGGCAGGGGCATCCTGGAATTCCGCACACGGGGAACCGACGTACGGAACCACCGGAAGCGCCGTCACGACATTCGAGGGAGGTCCAGGTGATCCTCACGGTCACGCTGAACACCGCTCTCGACATCACCTATCGCGTACGGGCGCTGAAGCCGCACGCCTCGCACCGGGTGACCGAGGTGGCCGAACGGCCCGGCGGCAAGGGGCTGAACGTGGCCCGGGTACTCGCCGTGCTCGGCCACCGGGTGACCGCCACGGGCTTCGCGGGCGGCGCCACGGGCCGGTCCCTGAAGGACCAGCTCACCCACACGCCCGGGATCGTGGACGCGCTCGTCCCGGTGGCGGGCGCGACGAGGCGCACCATCGCGGTGGTCGACGAGACGACCGGCGACACCACCCAGCTCAACGAGCCCGGCCCGGCGATAGCCCCGGCCGAGTGGTCGGCCTTCCTGGACACGTACGGGAACCTGGTGCGCTCGGCGGCTGCGGTTGCCCTGTGCGGCAGCCTGCCGCCGGGGGTGCCGGTGGGGGCCTACGCCCAACTGGTGCGGGCCGCACGTGCGGTGGGGGTGCCCGTACTGCTCGACACGAGCGGCGAACCGCTGCGCAGAGGGGTGGCCGCCCGCCCTGACATCGTCAAGCCGAACGCCGACGAACTGGCCGAACTGACCGGCTCCCACGAGCCGTTGCAGGCCACCCGGGACGCCCGTCGGCGCGGAGCCCACACGGTGGTGACCTCGCTGGGCGCGGAGGGCCTGCTCGCCGTGAACGCGGAGGGCCGCTGGCGGGCCGTCCCACCGCGCCGGATCCGGGGCAATCCGACGGGCGCCGGTGACTCGGCGGTCGCGGGCCTGCTGTCGGGTCTGGTGGAGCATCTGCCCTGGTCGGCGCGCCTGGCCCGCGCGGTGGCCCTGTCCGCGGCGACCGTCCTGGCACCCGTGGCGGGCGAGTTCGACCGCCACACCTATGAAGAGCTGCTGGACCGGGTGGCGGTCACGAGCGAGGCGACGGCGGCCTAGGGGGTTTCGGGGTGGCTAGGACGACCAGCCCTCGGTCAGCCACAGCTGGTCGAGGTAGGCGTTGCACTGGTTCCCCTGCTCGCAGGAGATCCGGATCGTGTTGGTGCCCTTGTTGAGCTGGATGTAGTTGTACGTCTTCGTCCAGCCCTTCTCCCAGTCGCCCTGGGGCGCTCCGGCCCAGTTCTTCAGCTTGAGAGGGGTGTTCTGCGCCGTCCCGTTGATCGTGAGCGTGCCGGTGGCGTCGACGCCGGGCACGTCGTAGCCGGTGTGCAAGGTGTACTTGCCGTCCGAGGGAACATCCACGCTCCAGGTCACGGCCGCGCCTACGGCGTTGAAGCCGGCCACGTAGACCCCGCCGTCGGCCTTGGCGCCCTTCACGTCCGAGGCGATGGTCGCGCCGCCCTCCAGCCGCAGGGCCTTGGCGTCGATCTTCGGCAGATCGCCCGCGGCCGCGGACGCGGACGAGGAGGAGCTCGGAGAGGAGCTCTGCGAGGTGGTCGGGCCGCCTGACGCGCCGCCCGCCGTGTCCTTCTTGTCGTTCGAGTCCCCGCCGGTCATGGCCACCGCGATGCCGATGACGACCGCGGCGACCACCGCGATCGCGCCGATCAGCAGTCCCTTGGTGTTGGGGCCCCGGCCGCGTCCGCCGCCGGTGCCCGTCGGCCCCTGCCGGGTCGTGGGGGCGCCACCGGGCACGGTCTCGGGCGCGGCGTAGTGCGCGTTCGGCTGGCCGTACGCCTGCTGCTGGCCGTACGCCTGCTGCTGGGGCACCTGCCCGTAGGCGGCCGTCGGGGCCTGCGGCTGGCCGTACTGGCGCTGGCCGACCGTGCGCACTCTGTTGACGGATCCCGGGTAGCCGTAGCCGCCGGTGGGCGGCTGGGCGCCGTTGGCCTGACCGTCGGCGTAGAGATAGCCGAACGGGTCGTCGTCCTCGGGCGTGCTCGCGCCGTTGTTGCCGGGCGTCATCCCTAGGTACTCCTCAACAGGTGCGGGTCCAATTGCGTACGTGGCTGAATGGCGAGCCTACCCGCTCCTCGGGCCCCAAACGGCTGTTCTTCTCATCACCTACGCACTGACCTGGGATTCATCCCGCGCGTCGGTGCTGTTTGGGACGAGATCGTTTCTCCACGTACATACGCTCGTCAGCGGACTTCAACACTTCGTCCGCCGTCATGCCGCAGTGGGCCCAGCCGATGCCGAAGCTGGCGCCGACCCGCATGGCGCGGCCGTCCACCCGTATGGGCTGGATGATCTCGTTGCGCAGGCGTACGGCGAGGTCCTGGGCGTCGGCCTTGCCGAGCCCGTCCGCGAGGACGACGAACTCGTCTCCGCCGAGCCGGGCCACCGTGTCCCCGTCGCGCACGCCCCGGCTGAGCCGCCGGGCGACCTCGATGAGGACGGCGTCCCCGGCGTTGTGACCGAAGCGGTCGTTGATGGACTTGAAGCCGTCGAGGTCGCAGAAGAGTACCGCGAGCCCCTTGGTGCCGTCGTCGGAGTCCCGGTCGGGGGCGACGGTGTGCACGTGGTGGTCGAAGGCGTCGTACGGGCCGGGGCCGGTGTGGAAGTCGAAGGCGTGCCCGCTTCCGTCGTATGCCGCCGGATGGTCGGTCTCGTACGCGCCGAACGCGGTGTCCAGGGATTCGGCCGCGCCCGGCGGCAGGGACTGGGGCCGCTGGCACAGCCGGGCCGACAGCCGCGAGCGCAGTTCGGCCGAGTTGGGCAGGCCGGTGAGCGAGTCGTGGGAGGCGCGGTGCGCGAGCTGGAGCTCGCGCCGCTTGCGCTCCTCGATGTCCTCGACGTGGGTGAGCAGGAAGCGGGGCCCGTCGGCGGCGTCCGCGACGACGGAGTTGCGCAGGGAAACCCAGACATACGTGCCGTCCCGGCGCCCGAGCCTCAGCTCGGCCCGGCCGCCCTCGGCGGAGGTGCGCAGCAGGGTGCCGATGTCCTCGGGGTGGACGAGGTCGGAGAACGAGTAGCGGCGCATGGCGGAGGCGGGCCGGCCGAGCAGACGGCACAGGGCGTCGTTGGTGCGCAGGATCCGCCCGTGCTGGTCGCCGCCCATCTCGGCGATGGCCATGCCGGAGGGCGCGTATTCGAAGGCCTGCCGGAAGGACTCCTCGCTGGCGCGCAGGGCCTGCTGTTCCCGTTCCAGGCGGACCAGGGCCCGCTGCATGTTGGCTCTCAGCCGGGCGTTGCTGATGGCTATGGCGGCCTGGAAGGCGTACATCTGGAGCGCCTCGCGGCCCCAGGCGCCGGGCCGTCGCCCGTTGCGCGGGCGGTCGACGGAGATGACCCCGATGAGTTCACCGCGGGTGCCCTGGACGCTCGGCGTGTGCATCGGCGCGAAGAGGCGGTCGGAGGGGTGCCACTCGTCCTCGAAGCGGGGTTCCGGGCCGTCGGTGTACCACTGCGGGACGTCGTCGTCGTCGAGGACCCAGCCCTCGGTGTGCGGTATGAACCTCAGGTCGCCCCAGGCCTCGCCCATGGCCAGCCGGCGCTCCCAGGAGGCGCGGGAGCCGACGCGGCCGGTGATGAGTGCCTCGGCCGCGGAGTTCCCGGCGAGCGCGGCGACGACGAGGTCGCCGTCGGGGCGTACGAGGTTGACGGCCGCCAGCTCGTAGCCGAGGCCGGCGACGATGCCGTCGGCGACGGTCTGGAGTGTGTCCGCAAGGCTCCGGGCGGTGTTCATGTCCGCCATCACCTGGTGCAGCTGCCGCAGGGTGGCAAGGCGGACGTACGGCTCCGACTCGGTCTCCATGCGCCCTCCCCTCGAGGTCTCGCAGCAACTCCAGGGACACTTCGGCGTACTACGATTCTCCCTGTTTTCCTCGGTGCGCTACTCGGCGTACTCCGGACGTAGCGTCGCGCAGCGTCCCCGCCACTGAATCACAGCGCGCTGCCCATTAGGTACACAGGGTCAACAAAATACTGCTCCTGTGACTCAAGTCACAGTAAAACATGAACAATTGGGAGGGGATTCCGCGCTTTTCCGGTGCATTCCGCGCGCGCATTTCATCACCCTGTGCAGACCCTGCGATCATACGCGCCAACTGGGTGTGACGAGAGCCGAGTTGAGCCCGGGGGACGGGCCGGCGGCACCCGCGGCCTCGGCCGCCGGACCTAGGTCGCGGCTCGGCCCCGGGCCCGATGTGGGGTCCGGGGGTGCCGACTAGCGTTCTTGTGTGCTGAACACTCCCCCTGCCCCGCTCCTGACCGCCGTCGCGCCCGCCTCCGGGCATCCTGAGGGGGTGAGCAACGACGAGTTCCGCGCCGCCATGTCCCGGCTGGCCACGGGCGTGGTCCTGGTGACCGCCAACGAGCCCGCGCTGGACCCGGAGGGGCCGGGCGGCGAGGACGTCGGCATGACGGCCAACGCGTTCATGTCGGTGTCCCTGGACCCGCCCCTGGTCCTGGTCAGCCTGCGCGAGGGCTCCCGCATGGACGACCTGCTGGCCGAGCAGCCCCTGTGGGCCGTCTCCATGCTCTCCGAGAGCCAGCGGCACATCGCGGGCCGCTTCGCGATGAAGGGCCGCATCAGCGACCGGCTGCTGTTCGAGGACATCCCCTACGTCCGCGGCGAGGCCTCCGGCGCACCGCTGGTCGGCGGCGCCCTGGCGACCCTGGAATGCCGCACGGAACAGCGCGTGCGGGCCGGTGACCACACCCTGGTCATCGGCCGGGTCCTGACGGCCCGCGTGCCGAGCGCGGAGGGCGGTCCGCTGGCCTACTTCCGGGGGCGGTACCGCCATCTGGCGTAGCCGGGCCTCCGCCCCCTAGGACCAGCCCCGTCCGGAGCGGCCCCGCTTGGTCTCGGCGCGCCGCTTCTTCTCCCGCAGCCGGCGTTCGTTGATCCCGCGCGGAATCCGGGTCGGCTTGCGCGGCTTCGGCGGCGGGGCCGTCGCCTCCGCGAGCAGCGAGGCGAGGCGAACGGCGGCGGCCTCGCGGTTGCGCCACTGCGAGCGGTGCTCCGAGGCGCGGACGGTGACGACGCCGTCGACGAGCCGCCCCGCCAGGCGCCGCAGCGCCCGCTCCTTCCACACCGGCGGCAGCGCCTCGGTCCGCGCGAGGTCGAATCGCAGTTCCACCTGGGTGTCACTGGTGTTGACGTGCTGTCCGCCGGGCCCGGAAGAGCGCGAGAAACGCCAGATGAGCTCGGCCTCGGGGAGCGAGACGGAGCCGCGGATGACGTGGGGACCGGACATGAGTCCATGTTCCCGGCTCCACGCGGTCCACGTCATCCGGATTTCGGGACGTCAGGTAAAAAAGGTAAAGCGCCCCGGAACCATGGATACCCCCCTAGGCGTTCCTAAGGATGGCGGTAGCTTCATCCGCACACGCACCGAGGGAAGGGACTCCCAACAATGGCTGTAAGCCTGTCCAAGGGTGGCAACGTCTCGCTCACCAAGGAGGCTCCGGGCCTGACCGCCGTCACCGTGGGCCTCGGCTGGGACGTCCGCACCACCACCGGCACGGACTTCGACCTCGACGCGTCCGCGATCGCGGTCAACACCCAGGGCCGGGTGTACTCGGACCAGCACTTCGTCTTCTTCAACAACAAACAGACCCCGGACAACTCGATCGTCCACACGGGTGACAACCGCACGGGCGAGGGCGCGGGCGACGACGAGGCGATCAACGTCAACCTGGCGGCGCTCCCGGCCGACATCGACAAGGTCGTCTTCCCCGTCTCCATCTACGACGCCGAGGCCCGTTCGCAGAACTTCGGCCAGGTGCGCAACGCGTACATCCGCATCGTCAACCAGGCCGGCGGCCAGGAGATCGCCCGCTACGACCTGTCGGAGGACGCGGCCACGGAGACGGCCATGATCTTCGGCGAGCTGTACCGCAACGGCGCGGAGTGGAAGTTCCGCGCGGTCGGCCAGGGCTACGCCTCGGGCCTGGTCGGCATCGCCCAGGACTTCGGCGTCAACGTCTGACGTCGGGGGACGCCTCCCAGGAGCCCCCGGCCGCGGTGCGCCGCGGCCGGGGGCTCGGGTCCCTCTCCGGGTCCCTTGTACGCCCCGCGCGGGATACGTTGGCGTCCGTGATCCTCCAGCCCCTCCGGCTCTCCGCCGACCACGACATCCCGGCCCCGCTGCTCACCGAACTCACCGCGCTCCACGCCTCCCACCGCGATTTCCACGCCCTCAGCGGCGACTTCCCGGACCCGGACGACATCCGCCCGGAACAGGTGGCGACCGCGCTGGCCGACGAGCTGGCGAACCCGGACGTTGAGGTCCTGCTCGCCCGCGCCCAGGGGCGCCTGGTGGGGATCGCGATCACCCTCGCCCGCCACCCCGACCCGGCCGACCCGGACCCGTGGATCGGCCTGCTGATGGTGGACGCCGCCCTGGAGCGGCAGGGGTACGGCCGGCGGCTCGCCTCCCTGGTCGAGGACCGCCTCCGCGCCGCCGGCCGGACCGGCGTACGCCTCGCGGTCCTGGACGACAACCCCCGCGGCCTCGCCTTCTGGACGTCCCTCGGCTACGAGACCGTCGACCACCGCCGCGAGCGCCAAAAGGGCCGCCCCTGCACCGTTCTCCGCAAGGCGCTGCGGCCCTTGTGAGTCAGGGCCGCTCCGGTTTCCCCTCCCCGTACAGCCAGTCCCGCCAGAGCGGGCCGAAGTCCTTGTGCGGCGCCTTCTTCTCCACGTACGCCGTGAAGTCGGCCGTGGACGCGTTGCCGTAGCGGTGGGCGTCCGCCCAGCCCTGGATGATGTCGTAGAAGGTGTCGTCACCGACGCTCTGCCGGATCTTGTGCAGGACCATCGCGCCCCGTTCGTAGACGGGGCTGTCCGAGACGTGCGCGGCGCTCGTCGGATTCGCGGGCGGGAACGCCCAGATCGCCTCGTTGCTCTCCGGGTCGTCGCCGTAGTCGCCCCGGTAGAGCGCGTCGAAGGTCTGCTGGGCCGTGTCGCCGCCGTGGTCCTCGTGCCACAGCCACTCCGCGTAGGTCGCGAACCCCTCGTTGAGCCACATGTCGCGCCAGCTGTCCGGGGTGACGGAGTCGCCGTACCACTGGTGGGCGAGCTCGTGGACGAGGGTGTCGGTGTCGGGCGCACCGGGGAAGACCGGTCGGGTCTGCGTCTCCAGGGCGTAGCCGGCGGCGTCGGGGCGGCCGACGATCGCGCCGGTGGAGGAGAAGGGGTACGGGCCGAAGTTGTCCTCCTCCCACTCCATGATCTCCGGTATCCGCGCCAGCACCTTGCGGCTCGCCTCCGCCTGCGACGGGTCCACGGCGACATACACGGGCAGGCCGTTCTTCAGGCTGGAGGGGGTGACGGTGTAGTGGCCGATCGCGACCGTGGCCACGTAGCTCGCCATCGGCCTGCCGGTGTGCCAGGCGTAGGTGGTGCGACCGTCCTTCGTCGTCTCGCGTGTCGGTTCGCCGTTGGAAACGGCCTGGAGCCCCTCGGGGACGGTGACCGTGATGTCGTACGTCGCCTTGTCCGACGGGTGGTGGTCGCCGGGGAACCACGCCATCGAGCCCGCCGGCTCGCCGAGCGCCAGGGCGCCGGCGGCGGTCCCGAGCCAGCCCTCCTTCGAGCCGTCGGCATCGGTGATCGTCTCGGGTGTGCCCGAGTAGCGGACCGTCGTGCGGAACGTCTCGCCCCGGTCGAGTTCGGCGCGCGGACGCACCGTCAGTTCCTGGCCGGCGCGGTTCCAGCGGGCGCCGCGGCCCTCGACGGTGACACCGCCGACGTCCAGCCCCTTGAGGTCCAGGTTGAAGGCGGAGAGGTCCTCGGTCGCGCGGGCCGTGATCACCGCCGTGCCGGTGAGGTGGCGGTGCGCCGGGTCGTAGGCGAGGGTCAGGTCGTAGTGCGTGACGTCGTACCCGCCGTTGCCCGCGCGCGGGAAGTAGGGGTCGCTCAGCCCCGCAGCGCCCGGGGTGCCGTGCACACCGCCGCCGCACGCCGTGAGCACAACGGCCAGCAGCAGGACGGGGACAGGGCGTATGGGACGTATGGACCAGGACACGCACGCGATCCTACGGGGTGGCCCGCGACGGTGGGCCCGGCCGCGCCGTGACACCATCGCCCCGTGCTCGACATCGGCTACGCCCTCTCCAACCGCTTCCCCGATCCCCCGCAGACCGACTACCGCCGTGCGGACGTCCACGCCCTGCGGCACGACCTGTTCTGCGGTGACGTCTATCTCGCCGACACCGAGGCGGACCGGGAGTTGTCCACAGCCTGGGGATGGGTGCCCGTGCTCGACTTCGCGTGGGCTCTGTGCGACATCGCCGAGCTGCTCGACCGGGACCCGCTGGGCAGCCGCGCCGCCCGGCCGCAGCGCGCGGAGCTGGACTTCACCGAGTCCACCGACCGTCTGCTCTTCGAGCGCCGCTTCGGCTGGGTGGACATCGACGCGGAGTGGCTGCCCGCGGCCGAGCCCCCGCTGTCCTTCTCCCACACCGAACTGCGCCGCGAGGCCCGGGACTTCCTGCACGATATCGTCGCCGACCTCACCGACCTCCACGAGGACCTCGCGGACAACCCGGCGATCTGGACTCTCCAGTCCCGCTTCCCCCGCGTCGGCTGAGCGGGCGGGGCGGCGGGCCGAAGCGGAGACCGGGGCGTCGTCGAAGGCCGGGGGGATTGTCAGTGGCGGGGTGCAGCATGGGGGCATGGTGCGGAGCGATCGGGTGGTGAAGCCGGCACGGCGGCCTCAGGTGCGGCTGCCGGAGCTGGCGCCGTTCACGGACGGCGAGTTGACGCCGGACGGGGACTACGACGGGCTGGAGTTCCGTGACGTGGACCTCGCCGGGCAGGAGGGCGGGGGCGCCCGCTTCCTGGACTGCGCGCTGACGGGCTGCGCGCTGGACGAGACCGAGTTGCACCACGCGCGCGTGGTGGACTGCGTCCTCACCGGGATACGGGGGGTGGGCACGGACCTCGCCGAGGCGGGCCTGCGCGACGTGGAGCTGGTGGACGCCCGGCTCGGCGGGGTGCAGCTGCACGGCGCGGCGCTGGAGCGGGTGCTGGTGCGCGGCGGAAAGATCGACTACCTGAACCTGCGCAGGGCGAGACTCAAGGACGTCGTCTTCGAGGGCTGTGTCCTGGTCGAACCGGACTTCGGGGGTGCCCGGCTGGAGCGGGTCGAGTTCGTGGACTGCGTCCTGAAGGGGGCGGACCTCACTGCGGCGACCCTGGTGGATGTGGATCTGCGCCGCGCGGCGGAGCTGGACATCGCCCGGGGAGTGGACCGTCTCGCGGGCGCGGTGATCACCCATGCCCAGCTTCTGGACCTGGCGCCCGTGCTGGCGGCGCGGATGGGTGTCCGGGTGGCGGGGGACAGCTGAGACGGCGGCGTTCCGGGCGGCGGCTTCCGCGACCCGGGCGCCTCTCCTCCCACCGTGGCTGGGCTCCGCCGTCAGACTCAGGCTCCCGCCTGCCCCAGTTGGGCCAGCGCCCCGTCCGTCAGGCGGTACACCGTCCACTCGTCCTGAGGGCGGGCGCCCAGGGCCTCGTAGAAGCCGATCGCGGGGCGGTTCCAGTTCAGGACCGACCACTCCAGGCGCTCATAGCCGCGTGCGACGCAGATCCGGGCCAGTTCCCTCAGGAGTGCCCTGCCGTGGCCGCCACCGCGGGCCTCCGGGCGGACGTACAGGTCTTCGAGGTAGATGCCGTGCACGCCCCGCCAGGTGGAGAAGTTCAGGAACCACAGCGCGAAGCCGACGACCTCGCCGTCCTCCTCCGCGACGTGCGCGAAAGCCGCCGGGCGCTCCCCGAACAGCGCCTCGCGCAGCTGCTCCTGGGTCGCCCGAGCCTCCTCCCGCGCCTTCTCGTACTCGGCCAGCTCACGGATCAGGGCATGGACGGCGGGGATGTCGTCTGGGGTCGCGGTGCGGATCATGCCCGCAGTGTCACACGGAGGCGCGGCCCGGCAGTCCCCGCCCCCGGCGGGCAGAGGCCGGTCAGTGCCGCCCGCCGCGCAGAGGCCGGTCAGTGCCGCCCGGCCACCCGGTCCGCGAACCGCGCCAGCCTCGACGACCGGACGCCGGGCGCGGTGAGTTCGCGCCGGTCCGCGGTGCGGTAGGTGGTGTACATGCCGTGCACCCCGAGCCAGCGCAGCGGTTCCGGCTCCCACTTGCGCACCCGGTGGTTCACCCACGGCAGCGCGGTCAGCTCGGTCCCGCCGGCCTGCCCCGAGTCCTGCTGGACAAGGTCGCGGAGAGTGCGCGCGGCGAGGTTCGCGGTGGCGACGCCCGAGCCGACGTAACCGCCCGCCCAGCCGAGCCCTGTCGCACGGTCCAGGGTGACCGTCGCGCACCAGTCGCGCGGCACCCCGAGCACGCCCGACCAGGCGTGGGCCACCTTCACCCCGGCCAGCGACGGGAAGAAGCGGACCAGGATCTCGTGCAGCGCCTCGACGGTGGCGGGCTGCGTGCGGCCGTCGTTGTCCGTGCGGGAGCCGAAGCGGTAGGGCACGCCGCGTCCGCCGAGCGCGATCCGGCCGTCGGCGGTGCGCTGCGCGTACATGTACGCGTGCGCCATGTCGCCGAGCGCCTCGCATCTCTCCCAGCCGATCTCGGCCCACTGCGCCTCGGTCAGCGGCTCGGTCGCGATCATGGACGAGTTCATCGGGAGCCAGGTGCGCCGCTGCCCCTTCAGCGACGCCGTGAAGCCCTCCGTGCAGCGCAGGACGTAGGGCGCGCGCACCGTGCCGTAGGGCGTCACCGCGTGCTTGGGGCGTATCTCCGTGACCGGCGTGCCCTCGTGGATCGTCACCCCGAGCGCCTCGACGGCCGCCGCGAGCCCCTTGACCAGCTTGACGGGGTGCAGCCGCGCCCCGTGCGGGGTCCAGGTCGAGCCGACCGCGTGCGCGACCCTGATCCGCTCGGCGGTCTCCCGGGCGCCGTACAGCTCGCGGTCCTTCTCGCCGTAGGACAGTTCGAGCTCCTGGAACGCCTTCAGGCGGGCCAGCTGGGCGGGCGTGTACGCCACCTCCAGGACGCCGCCGGCGCGCACGTCCGCGTCGATGCCCTCCTCCTCGGCGACCCGGACGACCTCGGCGACCGTCTCGTTCATCGCCTTCTGGAGGCGTACGGCGGCCTCGTGGCCGTGCAGTCGCGCATACCGGTCGCGGCCCGCGATGCCGTTGTAGAGCCAGCCGCCGTTGCGGCCGGAGGCGCCGTAGCCGCAGAACTTCTGCTCCAGCACGGTGATGCGCAGGAAAGGTGCCGCCTTCTTCAGGTAGTAGGCGGTCCACAGTCCGGTGTAACCGCCGCCCACGATCACGACGTCGGCGGACGCGTCCTGGGCCAGGGGCTCCCGCGGGGCGGGAAGGCCGTCGTCGGCGTACCAGAAGGAGATGCCGCCGTTGACGACACCGCTCGCTGCGCTGTTCATGCGCCGGACGTTAGCCCCTGAGGGTGACCGGTGTCTCCTTCGGATTCCGTGCTTTTCGGCGGCCACGGGTCAGCGGGTAGCAGCCGAGACCGATCAGCACCGATACGAAGTGCCCGAAATCGGTGAAGGTGGGGGCAAGGGCCAGGGGGACGGCGTACACGAGGAGGACGACCGCCAGATACGCGTAACGCCAGGGCGCCGCGATCCGGTAGGTGAGCAGCGCGACGACCCCGGCGAGTGCGTAGCTGACCCCTATGTCCAGGGTGTCGGCGGCGGAGAGGGGGG
This sequence comes from Streptomyces sp. NPDC047079, assembly GCF_040643755.1. NCBI lineage: Bacteria > Bacillati > Actinomycetota > Actinomycetes > Kitasatosporales > Streptomycetaceae > Streptomyces > Streptomyces sp. NPDC047079. The sequence goes on along the minus strand of NZ_JBEYUZ010000012.1, from coordinate 40,709 downwards.
CGAGCCCCCGGCGTATCGCCTGAAACAGGGCTCCCTCGCTGGCGAGTGTGGCGAGGACATGGGCGGCGACGCACACGGCCAGCCAGCGCGCGGTGCCCAGCCAGCGCTCCGTCTGGGCGTGGAAGACGGTGTAGAGCGCGGCGTACGGCAGCCAGCGCCCGCCGTCGATCCACATGGCGCTGGTGATGAACGCGCGGACGGGGTTGGACGACAGCTCGTGGAGGTTGGTGGAGCGGTGTCGCAGGAAGTTCTCCTCGAACTCCGGCGACATGTGGTGCAGGGCGACGGTGGTCACGAACAGGACCGCCAGCCAGAGGTAGGTCCCCGGGGCGCTGCGGACGTACGCCGCCGCTGCCTCGAGTCCGCGCCTCAGCCGTATCACCGTGTCCACATACGCAAGTATCGGCTGCCGACTGCGCGGCTGCCCTCGGAGGGGAACGACCTGTTGCGACGGCGCCTCGGGCCGCCCCCGACGGACTCGCTCTCGTACGCGCGTTCAAGGAGACACCCGCCGGATGGCCGATCCGGCTTTCTATCCTCCATAAGGGGTCATAGCGTACAGAATGTGACGAAACGCCACATCGCCTGGCTGGCGTGCGCAGCAGCGCTCGTCGGCTCGGGGCTGGGCGCCACCCCGCCCCCCAAGGGACCCACCACCCATCTCGTACGCCCGGGGGAATCGATCCAGCAGGCGGTGGACGCCGCCGGCTCCGGGGACACCGTTCTCGTCCCCGCCGGCACGTACCGCGAGAGCGTCCGGATCACCAAGTCCCGACAGCTGCGCGCCCTGTCCTGCTACGGCGTCTTCACCGAGCACGAGGACGGCAGGTTCGCGCACACCGAGATGTCCCGCCTGCTGCGCGAGGACGACCCGGGCAGCCTGCGCTCCATCTCCCTGTGGTGCACCGAACCCTGGACCTGGGACGCCTGGCCCAGGCTCGACGAGGCGGTGCGCACCGGCCGGAACGTCGTCCAGGACCTGTACGGCAAGGAGTTCTTCACCTACCTGCACGAGGACGCCCCGGAGTCGGCCGACGTCTTCAACCGGGCCATGACCACCTCCAGCGAGCAGTCGGCGCGGGATGTCGCGGAGTTGCTCGACCTGGCGGGGTGTTCGTCGGTCGCGGACATCGACGGCGGCCAGGGGCATGTGGTGGCGAGCCTGCTGGGGAAGTACCCCTCGATGCACGGCACCCTGCTGGATCTGCCGCCCGTCGTGGCGAACGCCGTCCCCCTGCTGCGGGAGGGCGCGCTCGCGGAACGAGTGACCATCGTGCCCGGCGACTGCCGCGTGGCGATTCCGGTGCGGGCCGACGTCTACATCATCAAGAACATCCTGGAGTGGGACGACGACAGCACCGCCCGGACGCTGCGCAACGTCGTCGAGGCGGGCGGACCGAAAGCGCGGGTCGTGGTCATCGAGAACCTCGTCGACGACACGCCGTCGATGCGGTTCAGCACCGCCATGGACCTGCTGCTGCTCCTCAACGTGGGCGGCGCCGAGCACACCACCCGGAGCATGGTCGACCGGCTGACGGCTGCGGGTCTGGTCATCGACGCGGTCCGCCCGGTCAACCCCTACCTGCACGCGTTCGACTGCACCGTCCCGGCCTGACCCGGCGGACCGGGCGAAACCCTCGGCGACCGCCCGGCGCACCGGGCGAAACCCTCGGCGACCACTCGACGGACCGGGCGAAACCGTCGCCGACCGCTCACGCCGGCGAAGGGGCAAGCACCGCACACAGCACCGGTCGCCGGGCCCGCGTCCCTCACGCGGGCCCGGCGACCGGTGGTCGTATGGGCGGTTCAGGCGGTGACATCACGCTCCCAGAGGTAGAAGCGCTGCGCCATCGCGTCCTTGGGCGAGCGCCAGGTGGCGGGGTCGTAGGCACTGACGTACGCGGAGAGCCGCTCGCTGATGTCCCGGAACTCCGGGTGCCCGGCCACCTTGGCGATGGCGGGGCCGGGGTCCCGCTCGGACTCGATGAGGTGCAGATACACATCACCGAACTGGAAGAGGCTGCGCCGCTTCACTCCCACGAGGTGCGGCAGCTCTCCCCGGTCGGACTCCTCGAACACCTTGGCGATGTCCGGGGCGGAGCCAGGAGCCATCCGGGCCACGATCAGGGCTTGGTGCATCGGCCTGTCCTCCGTCCGGCTCAGTCGGTGAGGGCCGGCGCGGGCCGGTTCTCGGCGGCGACCTGCTCGATCCGGTCCCGGATCAGGGCCATCTGGATCTTGGAGTTGCGGTTGATGTTGTCGGTCATCCAGGCGTCGTCGACCGGCGCGTCCGGCTTCATCTCGAAGTCCTGCGTCCACACCATCCGGGTGCCCTCGGGCACCTCCTCGTACTGCCACCGGATGTTCATGTAGGCGAAGGGACCCGGCTCGACGCGGCGCGCCCTGACGCTGAGCGCGGGGCGGTCCGTCTCCCGCTCCGAGACCCAGCTCCACACCGTGCCGTTCTCGTCGGGGTGCATGGTCAGCCGGAAGGTCGTCCGGTTCCCCTCACGCGAGAGGACCTCGCAGGACGCGTACTCGCTGAACAGCCGCGGCCAGTTCTCCAGGTCGTTGGTCATGTCCCAGACCAGGGCCAGCGGGGCGGCGATGGTGATGGCGTTCTCCGTGTGTCCTGCCATGTCAGGCTCCAGCCATGAGGGTGGTGTTGACGAGGTCCAGGAACTGATGGGGGGTCTTGCAGCGTTCCGCGTCGGGCGGCATCGGGGTGCCGTGCCGGTTCTCCAGCTCCCCTACGATCCCCAGCAGGCCGAGCGAGTCGATGCCGAAGGTGTCGAAATCCGAGTCGTAGCGCTGCTGGAGGTCCTGCGGGGCCACGGTGACCCCGGCGGCCGTCTTCATCAGTTCGGCCAGTTCTTCCACGGTGATTCGGTCACTCATAGGTTCCTCTCCTTTGCTGCGGGGCGGCCTCACCAGGAGGCGCCGGCGGCGCCGTGCCGCAGCACGAGCGCCGAGTTCGAGCCCATGAGTCCCCGGCTGAGGACCAGCACCGTGCGCAGCTCGGCGGCACGGGCGCGGACGGTCACCAGATCGAGGTCATGGCAGATGTCGAAAACGTTGGGGGTGGGCGGGATCAGGTCGTGCTCCATCGCGAGCACCGCCGCGGCGGCGTCCAGCACGGGCGCCCCGCAGTAGCTGCGGCCGACGCCCGTCTTCGGCGCCGTGACAGGCACGCGCCTGCCGTGCGCGCCCAGGGCGTCGGCGATCGCCAGCGCCTCGGCGCGGTCCGCCGCCGGCACACCGAGGGCGTCGGCGAAGACCACGTCGATCTCCTCGGGGGCGCAGCCGGCCTCGTCCAGGGCACCGCGGATCGCCTGGACGAGCCCCTCCCGGGACTCCTCCCAGCGGGAAGCGCCGGTGAACGTGGCCGCGTGCCCCGCGACGACGGCACGCACGGGCACCCCCCGCTCACGAGCCGAGGACACCTCCTCCACGACGAGCATCGCGCCGCCTTCCGCGGGCACGAACCCGCAGGCGTCGGCGGTGAACGGACGGTAGGCGCGGGCCGGGTCGCCGACGGTGCTCAGCTCCTCGTACCCGAGCTGGCAGACCGCCGAGTAGGGCGCCAGCGGCGCCTCGGTGGAACCGGCCACCATCACATCGGTGCCGCGCGCCACGGCCCGCGCGGCGTCCGCGAGGGCATCGAGGCCGCCGGCCTCGTCGGCGGCGACGACCGAGCAGGGCCCCTTGAACCCGCGGCGGATGGAGATCTGCCCGGTACTGGCGGCGTAGAACCAGGCGATGGACTGGTACGGGCCCACATAGCGGCTCCCTTTTCCCCACAGCCGCTGCAACTCCCGCTGGCCGAACTCACCGCCGCCGGACCCGGCCGCGGTGACCACCCCGGCGACGAACGGAGTACCGCTCAGATCGCCCTGGCCGATCCGGGCGTCCTCCAGCGCGAGATCGGCCGCGGCCATCGCGAAGTGCGTGAACCGGTCGGTCTGGACGAGGAAGCGCTCCTCGATCGTCGCCGCCGGCTCGAAAGCGCGGACCTCGCCCGCCACCCGCAGCGGCAGATGCTCACAGCCCTCCCGGGTGACCCGGTCCAGGACGCTGACACCCGCCTGGGTGGCCTTCCAGAAGGTGTCGGTACTCGTTCCGTTGGGGGCGACGACGCCGATTCCGGTGACGCCGGCGCGCCTGACATGCGGTGCGCTCATCGTGTCCTCTCCCTCTGCCGGGCCAGGACCACCGCGGACTGGAACCCACCGAACCCGCTGCCCACGGAGAGCACGTTGTTCAGCCTGCGCTCGCGGGCCACCCGTGGCACGTAGTCCAGGTCGCACTCGGGGTCCGGGGTGTCGTAGTTCGCGGTGGGCGGTACGACCTGACGGTCCAGGGCCAGCACACAGGCCACCACTTCGATAGCCCCGATCGCCCCGAGGGAGTGCCCCACCATCGACTTGATGGAGCTCATGGGCGTGTCGTAGGCGTGATGCCCCAAGGCCCTCTTCACCGCCGCGGTCTCGTGCCGGTCGTTCTGGCGGGTGCCCGAGCCGTGCGCGTTGACGTAGTCGATCGCCGAGCCGTCGAGCCGCGCATGGTCCAGCGCCTCGTCGATCGCCCGTGCCATCTCCAGGCCCTCGCTGGTGAGACCGGTCATGTGGTAGGCGTTGCCGAAGGTGGCGTAGCCGCTGATCTCGCAGTACACGCGCGCGCCGCGGGCCCGGGCGTGCTCCAGCTCCTCCAGGACGAGCACCGCGCCGCCCTCGCCCATGACGAACCCGTCACGGTTGTTGTCGAAGGGACGGGAGGCGTGCGCGGGATCGTCGTTGTTGGGGGACGTGGCCTTGATCGCGTCGAAGCACGCCATGGTGATCGGCGAGATCGGCGAGTCCGAGGCACCAGCTATGCACACATCCGCCCTGCCCTCCTGCACGGTCTGCAGGGCGTATCCGACCGCGTCGAGCCCGGAGGTGCAGCCCGTGGAGATGGTCTGCACCGGCCCGCGGGCCCCGAAGCGCTCCGCCACCGTCGAGGCGAGAGTGCTCGGCGAGAACGCGCGGTGCAGCTGCGGCTGCGCCTGCCGGTGGTCCACGTCCCAGCGCTCCCCGTGGTTGCTGACCAGGACGTAGTCGTGCTCCAGCCGGGTGGTGCCGCCGACCGCGGTACCCAGGGAGACCCCCATCCTCCAGGGGTTCTCCCGTTCCGTGTCGAGCCCCGCGTCACGCACGGCCTCCTCCCCGGCGGCCAGGGCGAACTGGATGTACCGGTCGCAGCGCGCGACCTGTTCCGCGTCCAGCCCGTGGGCCGCCGGGTCGAAGTCGCACTCCGCCGCGATCCGCGAGCGCAGACCGGTCGGGTCGAAGAAGGTGATGCCCCGCGTCGCGGTACGGCCGGCCGCGAGCAGGTCCCAGAACGCCGGTACGCCGATGCCACCCGGTGCGACCACCCCTATGCCGGTGACCGCCACGCGCCTGGTCATGAACGTACCTGGTCTCGCTCGGCCGTCCGGGCGCCGCCCGCTCCGGCTGCCTCCGCCGCGACCGCTACGGCGTCGGTCTCCTCGGTGTCGACGTGGCCGAGCTGCGGGCGCGGGGCCAGCGGGCCGAGGTGGAAGACGATCCGGGCTTCCGTGTCGCCGACATTGCGGAAGCGGTGCCGCATGTAGGCAGGAATGAGTAGCCCCTGCTCGGGCCGCAGCGGCTGGGCCTCGCCGTCCAGGTCCACCTCCAGCCGCCCGCAAATGACGTACACGAACTCCTCGGAGTACGGGTGGTAGTGCTCGCCGATGCGGTCGCCGGGCTGCACGATGGCCACGCCCATGAAACCGCTGGTGGAGCCGACCGTGGCCGGGGTGAGCATGGCGCGCAGATCGCCTCCGCGCTTGGTGTTGGGCTCGGTCTCGTGGAGATTCACGATCCTGGGCCGGGCTTTGATCACGTCGTTCCTCCGGTGGTGTGCTGGTCGACAGGGGGCGTGGCCGCTGCGGCTCGCGGGTGCCGGTCAGGCGTCGGCCGAACGGCGGTCGGTGATGAGTTCCATGCGCGCGAGCTTGAGGATGGCGGCGGCGTCGCCGCTCTTCAGCGCCGGACCCTCCGCACCGATGGCCTCGCCGTCGAGGAGGGACAGCAGCTCCGCCGCCTGCGCGGAGTTCGCGCGGCCGAGGGAGCGGACCGGGTCGCCGTCGAGGTTGCCCCGCACGTCGACCAGCCGCACCACGATGTCGTCGCGCTGGAAGATCGTGCTGCGGCACACCGGGCAGTCCGGGTCGTTCGCCGACGCTTCGTCCTGCTCCGCGAGCAGCCGGGCCAGATCCATCCCGCGCCCCGGCCGGGCCGGGTAGTACAGCGCGCGCCGCACCGCGTCCGGGCACTCGTCACCCGTGGTCACATGGTGGACGGCGGGGAGGGCGGCCCGGGCGAAGAAGATCCGCGCGGCCTCGGCGTCGCCCAGGTCCCGCTCCTGCTCCAGATACGGGTTGATGGCCTCCTCGACGGCCATGACCTCCGGCTGCCGGGCCACATGGCGCAGCGCCGAGAGCAGGTCGCCTTCCACCTCGATCGTGCGTACGACCCGGTTGCCGTGCATGAACAGCGAGGTGCGGCACAGCCGTGTGGTCTCGTCGACCTGCGCCTTGGGCGGGGCGTAGTCGGCGAGGATCTTGGCGACGGCCTGCTCGCTGCCGGGCTTCACCGTGAAGGTCAGCGCGTGACGGATCGTGCCGTCACCGATCCGGGGCGCCAGCTGAAGGTGACGGGTGCCGGAATCGGCCGGCGCCGCGACGCCGGTCTCGCGGACGATGTGGAAGCGCAGCGAGCGGGTGTCCCGGACACAGCTGTTCATCGGCCGCACCATCTGCACGTGCTCCTCGCTGTTCACCCAGGCGAGGAACGGGGGGGCACTCTCCCACTCGCTGGTGATGAGCCACTGGCAGGGATCCTCGATCGACTGGCAGAGCTGATCGCTGACATGCCCGGGAACGGACGCGACCTGGCTGCACAGATGCTCGTACGCCTCCAGGAACTCCTGCTGGGATCCGTCGTAGACGTCCACCAGCAGAACCACCCGGACGCGGGAGCCGTCGAAGACGGACTGGGAGACACGCTTCGGCATCTGTCGCGTCGAGGGTCCTGACATACGTTCAGTCGTTGTGGTCATCCTGCGCACATCTCCTTATGCGGGGAGCAAGGGCTACGCCGACGGCAGGTGACACGACGTCAGCGTTCCTCGATCTTGTGCCGGTGACAGAGAGCGCGCGACTCGTATGAACCACGTGGGTGACGGGGCGACAGCGTGCGGAGGATGGAGCTGTTCCGGGTGGCCGACATCGAGCCGGACATCGGGGCGGCGGCACCGCTCCTGGCGCCCCCTGACACCCGGAACGGTGGTGTTCCTCACCGGGAACTCCACCCACGAGAACGACCCGGTATGCCGGAGACCCCCGACACCGAAAGCCGGCCGGTGGCCCTGGCGACCGCCACCCGCGACGCCGTACGGCTCACGGTGTACCGGGCGGTACGGGTCCTGACGGCGCCTTGACCCCGCCCCGGGACACGGGGCCGACTGGGGTCGGCGGAAGGCCCACGCGACGGTCCCGCGGCCGGCCCCTCAGCCGAAAACCGCAGGTCGCACGGGTGAAGTAGAGAGCCCCCTGTCGGATTCGAACCGACGACCTTCGCTTTACAAGAGCGGCGCTCTGACCAGCTGAGCTAAGGAGGCGTGCGTATGCGCGCCCGTGCAGTGTACCCAGGTCCCGGCCCCGTACCGTCGAGAATTTCCGCGAAGTTCACAGTCCCCCGGGTACTGACAGAGCAGGTGAATGGCAGGTACCGTCCTCAGGCAGTCCACTCCTGTGGACTACACCACAACGGAATCCCGTAGTGCACCACCTTTACAACGGATCGTCCGGCACGTTCCTGCCGGTGAAGGGGGCCCATTCACCATGGCCACTGTCTCGTTCGACAAGGCGACCCGGATATACCCGGGCTCCGACAAGCCCGCCGTCGACGCACTCGACATCCAGATCCAGGACGGGGAGTTCCTCGTCCTGGTCGGCCCGTCCGGCTGCGGCAAGTCCACCTCGCTCCGCATGCTGGCGGGGCTCGAGGACGTGAACTCCGGCGTCATCCGCATCGGCGACCGTGACGTCACGCATCTGCCGCCCAAGGACCGGGACATCGCCATGGTGTTCCAGAACTACGCGCTGTACCCGCACATGTCGGTCGCCGACAACATGGGCTTCGCGCTCAAGATCGCCGGCGTGAACAAGGCGGAGATCCGGAAGAAGGTGGAGGAGGCCGCGAAGATCCTCGACCTCACCGAGTACCTGGACCGCAAGCCGAAGGCGCTCTCCGGCGGTCAGCGCCAGCGTGTGGCCATGGGCCGCGCCATCGTGCGCGAGCCCCAGGTCTTCCTGATGGACGAGCCGCTGTCGAACCTCGACGCCAAGCTGCGCGTCTCCACCCGTACCCAGATCGCGTCGCTCCAGCGCCGTCTCGGCATCACCACGGTGTACGTGACCCACGACCAGGTCGAGGCCATGACGATGGGCGACCGCGTGGCCGTGCTGAAGGACGGCATCCTCCAGCAGGTGGACTCGCCGCGGAACATGTACGACCGCCCGGCCAACCTCTTCGTGGCCGGCTTCATCGGCTCCCCGGCCATGAACCTCGTCGAGGTCCCGATCACGGACGGCGGCGTGAAGTTCGGCAACAGCGTCGTACCGGTCAACCGCGACGCCCTCAAGGCCGCCTCCGACAAGGGGGACCGCACGGTCACCGTCGGCGTCCGCCCCGAGCACTTCGACGTGGTGGAGCTGGGCGGCGGCGCCGCCGCCTCGCTGTCCAAGGACGCCGAGGACGCCCCGGCCGGCCTCGCCATCTCGGTGAACGTCGTCGAGGAACTGGGCGCCGACGGCTATGTCTACGGCACCGCCGAGGTCGGCGGGGAGGCCAAGGACCTGGTGGTCCGCGTCGGCGGCCGCCAGGTGCCGGAGAAGGGCGCACAGCTGCACGTCGTGCCGCGGCCGGGCGAGACCCACGTGTTCTCGACCTCCACCGGCGAGCGCCTCTCCGACTGAGGCCCGCCCGCCTCGCACCGGAGTGGCGAAGAGGGCCCCGCGGCTTGCCACGGGGCCCTCTTCACTGTCGACAAATACCCCGGCAAACGAGGCAATTCGACCACACGCGTCAACCCCCTACCCAGAAATCGTCGCTTTCTCATCACCCGAACCGGTGACTAAATGTCGCCAAATCACTACACCACGCTACTCTCACTCGCGTGAAGCACACCACCACTACTCCTCGGCCACGGCGCGGCCGTGGCCCCGCCCACCGGATCGGCCGCACCCTGGCCCTCGTCCTGCCCGTCGTCCTGGTGCTGTCCGGCACCCTCGCGGTCACCCGCGTGAGCTGGTCGGGGGGATCGTCGAGCTCGATGCTCGCCGCCTCCTCCGAAGACGTCTCCACCCGCGCGTCCTCCCGCGCCCCGCAGGACGTGCTGCGCGACAAGCTCCTGCTGGAGCTCCAGGAAAGGAACCCGGGCGTCGCGCTCACCCACCTCCAGCAGGCGGTCAACGGCCGCCCGTCGCTGGCGAGGCACTGCGCGTCCATCGCCCGCGCGCTGGGCCGCGCCGCCGTCCGTGTGTACGGCCCCGCACGCGCCCAGTCCTACGCCCGCCCGGTCTGCGACACGTCCTTCGCCTCGGGTGTGGCCACGCAGCGCGGCTGAGCAAGCCGGCCATCCGGACTGCGGACGGGGCGCGCGACGTACAGTTCGGTCATGACCGATCCGAACGCCGCCTCGCGCCCCGTTCAAGCCGTCATCCTGGCCGGTGGCCAGGGCTCACGGCTGCGTCCGTACACCGACGACCGGCCCAAGCCGATGGTGGAGATCCCGGGCACCGGGACTCCGATCATCGGCCACCAGCTCGCGTGGCTCGCCGAGGAGGGTGTCAAGGACGTCGTGGTCTCCTGCGGCCACCTCGCCGACGTCCTACAGCGGTGGCTGGACTCCGCCGACCTCCCCGTGCACGTCACGACGGTCGTCGAGGCGGAGCCGCTCGGCCGCGGCGGCGGTCTGCGCTACGCCGCCGAGCACCTGCCGCACCCCGACAAGCCGTGGTACGCGACGAACGGTGACATCTGGACCCGCTTCTCCCTACGGGACATGGCGGAGTTCCACACCGAGCGCGACGCGGTCGCCACGCTCGCGCTGGCCCGCCCGCGCATCCCGTGGGGTGCGGTCAAGACGGACGGCTTCGGCCGCGTCACGGACTTCATCGAGGCCCCGCCATCGACGTTCGAGATCAACGCGGGCGTCTACGTGTTCTCCGCCGAGTTCGCGAAGATGCTCCCCGAGCGCGGCGACCACGAGCGCACGACCTTCCCCCGCCTGGCCCGGGAACGCCGCCTCGCCGGCTTCCCCCTCCCTCAGGGCGCCTACTGGCGCGCCATCGACACGGCGAAGGACCTCACCGAGGCCGCCAGGGAACTGGGGGCCCTCAACCGCTGATACCGGGGCTCCACAACCGCTGATACGGGGAGCCCTCAACCGCTGATACACGCCCCCGCCCACGGGGCCCCGCCTTGGGCCGGGGGCGTCACCGTTCACACCGAGCACCGGAACGTCCCCTCCCCACCGAAGGCCGAGTCGCACGGCGTCGCGCCTCCCGGCTGCGCCCGCGTCCAGCGCCGCCGCCCCACGCGATCCGCCGCCGCCAGGGGCTCCATGCGCCCGCCCCGCACCACCCGCCGTCCCGCCCAACCGCCCGCACCCGCCCCCGAGGCCGGCGCCGCGCCCAGCGGCACGGCGCACCCCCGGCCCTTGTCGCGGAAGGCCCCGCACGGTATGTGCGGGACCCTTGCGCCGGGAGATCGGGTGGGGTCAGCCCAGGAGGCCGCCCACCAGGTGGTCCGAGCCTCCGGAGCTGCTGCTTCCTCCCGCACCGCCACTCGCCCCGCCCGTCGGGCCGCCCGTGCCGCTGCCGCCCGAGGACGACGGGCCCGCGCTGGTGCTCGGAGCCTGCCGCGTCGGCGCCGAGTGCCGGGGCGGTGCCTGACCGGCGGTGCCCTGGGTCTGGCTCGGCCGGCCGCCGGTGACGGTGCCGGTGGCCCCTGCCGCACCCGGCTCGGTGGCCGTGCTCGACGGCGACGACGACGTCGTCCCGTGCGTCGCCGACGGCCGCGAGGCCGAGGGGCCCGACTTGTCCGGCCGCCCGCCGTCCGTCCCGGGCAGCGGCGAACCCGGCAGCTCGTTGCGCGGCGCCTGACCGGGTCCGGGGACGACCACCCGGTCCGCGTCCCGCACCGCACCGCCGAGCAGCGACCCGACGAGCAGCGTCACCCCGGTCACGAGCGCGGTCATCAGCGCGCCCCGGCGCAGCACGTACCGCCGCAGCTCCCAGATGTCCGCCCGGGGACCGAGCCTGCGCCACGCGCCGCCCGCGAGACGGCCGTCCACGGAGTACACCGGCGCCCCGGCGATGATCAGCGGCGACCAGGCCGCGAGATAGATGATGTCGGGCGCGTCGTACGCGGGAACGGTCCGCCAGCTGACCGTGACGATCAGCGCCGCCGACAGCATCGCGCCGACCGCGGCAGCGACCCGCTGCCACAGGCCGAGGACGGTGAGCACGCCCACGATCACCTGGAGGAATGCGATGACGAGCCCGGTGCCGACGGGGTGCTGGAGCGCGAACTGCCGCAGTGGCTCGGCGGCTTCCCAGGGGTGGAGCGTGCTGAGCCAGGTGACCATGGAGCCCCGCTTGCCGCCGTCGAAGTAGACGGGGTCACAGAGCTTGCCCATGCCCGCGTACGCGGAGATGGAGCCCAGGAAGATGCGCAGCGGCAGCAGCACCACTCCGAGATTCATCCGGCGGCCCGGATAGTAGGCGTGCCGGACCCCCGCCGCGGCGGCGGACGAGGCCGGTGTGCCCCCGTGCCGCCTGCCCCGCGGCTCCGGCTCCCCCGTCCCGACCTCGTCCCTGAACAGGGGGCGGCCGTAGGGGTGTTCCCCGTAGCCGGGCCCGCCGTAGGCCGGTTCGTCGTAGGCCCGCTCGTCGTAGGGCGGTTCGTCGAAGGCCGGTCCACCGTCGAGCGGCTCTTCAAGGACGTCCTCGCCGTACACGCTGCTCGCGCTCCGCATATGCGGCAGCAGCCGGGTCCCGCCGGAGTCGTGGCCGTGGGCTCCGCCGACGACCGGCGCCTGGAGCGTGCGTGCGCCCAGACCATCGTCGTAGCCGTGGGTTCCGTCAAGGTCGTGCACACCGAGGCGCGAGATGACCTGCGTCGCACCCGCGGCACCGGCCGGTTCCTCGCCGTGGCCGACGCTCTGGCTCCGTACGGCCTGGAGCAGCCGGTGGGCCCCGGTGTCGCCGGGCGCGGACTTGCCGCTCCAGACGACGGGACGGCGGCGGCCCGCGGCAGCGCCCAGGGCGCCGGTGCTGTCCGCCGTACCGACGAGGGGGGTGCTCAACTGCCGTGCGGCGTACGGGGACTGGTCGCGCCGGGTCGACGCGCCCAACTGCACGCGGAAGCTCGCATGATTGACGATGACCTGCGCCGGGTCGCTCGGCACCTTCATCATGCTCAGCACGGGGGTGTCGTCGAATCCCGACGACCGCTCTCCCGTGGGTGTGCGGCGTGTTCTGGTCTCCACACTCATCTAACCGAGTGACGTGTGGTTAGGACACTGCCTTGACCGGGCGGATCTGTCCGGACCCCGTCAAGCTTGTCCTGTAGCACCGGTTTCCCCCATTCGGGGGAAAGAACGAACAGCCGTCCGGGCCTGTCACGAACGTCCGCTCAGGCCCGGCGGCGGTTGGCGTCAGGCGCGCCGGCGGGCCGCCTCGTAGAGCACGATCCCCGCGGCCACACCCGCGTTGAGCGACTCGGCGCCGCCCGGCATCGGAATCCGCACCCGGACGTCGCACGTCTCGCCGACCAGCCGCGACAGGCCCTTGCCCTCGCTGCCGACGACGATCGCGACGGGCCCCTCGAGGGCTTCGAGGTCGCCGAGTTCGACCTCCCCGTCCGCGGCCAGCCCGACGACCGTGATGCCCGCCTTCTGGTACGCCTCCAGGGCACGCGTCAGATTGGTGGCGCGTGCGACGGGCGTACGGGCGGCCGTACCGGCGGACGTCTTCCACGCACCGGCGGTCATGCCCGCCGCACGCCGTTCGGGCACGACGACACCGTGCCCGCCGAAGGCCGAGACGGACCGCACGACGGCGCCCAGGTTCCGCGGGTCGGTCACCCCGTCGAGGGCGACGATCAGCGGGTCCTCACCCTCGTCGAACGCGGCGTCGACGAGGTCCTCGGGATGCGCGTACTCGTACGGCGGGACCTGCAGGACCAGCCCCTGGTGGTTGAGGCCGCTCGTCATCCGGTCCAGCTCGGGACGCGGGGCCTCCATGAGGTTGATCCCGCCGCGCTCCGTCGCGAGCTGCAACGCCTCGCGCACGCGCTCGTCGCTGTCGATGAACTGCTGGACGTACAGCGTGGACGCGGGCACACCCTCGCGGAGCGCCTCGACGACCGGGTTGCGCCCGACGACCAGCTCGGACGACGCCTTGCCGCCCGGACGGCGCTGCGGGCGCCCCTGCGCGCGGCGCGCCTTCGCCTGCGCGGCGCGCTGCTTGGCATGCCCCTTGCGCGCCTCTGCGGGCGGGGTCGGGCCCTTGCCCTCCAGGCCGCGGCGCCGCTTGCCGCCGCTGCCGACCTGCGCGCCCTTCTTGCCGGACATGCGGCGGTTGTTCGCGGCCATGACCTACCTGTCTGTTGAAGCCTTCGTATGTACGTCTATGCAGTGTGCCGCCCGGAGGGCCGGGCGGCACAATCGATCAAGGAGTCGCCGGGGCGGGATCAGCGCGGGCCGAGCGTCCAGCGCGGGCCCTGGGGGCTGTCCTCGATGACCAGGCCCGACTGGTTCAGCTGGTCGCGGATGGCGTCCGCGGTGGCCCAGTCCTTGCGGGCGCGGGCCGCCTCGCGCTGCTGGAGCACCAGGCCCACGAGGCTGTCGACCACCCCGTGAAGATCCTCGCCGCGCTCCCCTTCCCCGGACCACTGCGCATCGAGCGGGTCGAGGCCGAGGACGCCGAGCATGGCCCGCACCTCGGCGAGCCGGGCCACGGCGGCCTCCTTGTCGTCGGCGGCCAGGGCGCTGTTGCCCTGCCGGACGGTGGTGTGCACGACGGCCAGCGCCTGCGGCACGCCCAGGTCGTCGTCCATCGCCTCCGCGAAGGCGGGCGGCACCTCGTCGGCGGGCTCGACGACCCCGCCGGCCTTCTCGACGACGCGCTGCACGAAGCCCTCGATACGGGCGAACGCGGACTCGGCCTCGAGCAGGGCCTCCTCGCTGTACTCGATCATCGAGCGGTAGTGCGGGGTGCCGAGGTAGTAGCGCAGCACGACGGGCCGCCAGCGCTTGACCATCTCGGAGACGAGCACCGAGTTGCCGAGGGACTTCGACATCTTCTCGCCGCTCATGGTGACCCAGGCGTTGTGCACCCAGTACCGGGCGAACTCGTCGCCGAAGGACTTGGCCTGGGCGATCTCGTTCTCGTGGTGGGGGAAGATGAGGTCGAGGCCGCCGCCGTGGATGTCGAAGGCCGGGCCCAGGTACTTGTGGGCCATGGCGGAGCACTCCAGGTGCCAGCCGGGCCGCCCGCGGCCCCAAGGGGTCTCCCAGGAGGGCTCTCCCGGCCTGGCGGCCTTCCACAGGGCGAAGTCGCGCTCGTCCCGCTTGCCGGTCTCGCCCTCGCCCTCGGGCTGGCGCAGGTTCTCCAGCTCCTGGTTGGACAGTTGCAGGTAGCCGGGGAAGGAGCGCACGTCGAAGTAGACGTTGCCCTCGGAGGCGTAGGCGTGGCCGCGCTCGATGAGACCGCGCATCATCTCGATCATCTCGGGCACGTGGCCGGTGGCCCGCGGCTCGTAGGTGGGCGGCAGGCAGCCGAGGACGCCGTACCCGTCGTTGAAGGCGCGTTCGTTCTCGTACCCGATGGCCCACCAAGGGCGGCCCTGCTCGGCCGACTTGACGATGATCTTGTCGTCGATGTCCGTCACGTTCCGGATGAACGTGACCTCGTAGCCGCGGTACTCGAACCAGCGGCGCATGATGTCGAAGTTGAGGCCCGAGCGGATGTGCCCGATGTGCGGCTGTGCCTGCACGGTGGCGCCACACAGGTAGATCGAGACACAACCCGGCTTGATCGGGGTGAAGTCACGGATCTGCCGGGCGCTGGTGTCGTACAGGCGAATAGTCACGTGTCCAGGGTAGTGGGCGGCAAGGGGTGCCTCACGCCCCCTTGCCACCAAGGCCACGCATTCGTGACAAACGTCAAGGGCGCCGGGTCCCCGGCCTCACAGCACCCCGACCACCTTCCGCGGCACGATCCGCACGACCACCCGCTCCGCGTCCTGCGCCGACGCGGGGTTGAACTCCGCGTACTTCTTGCCGGTGTACTTCAGCGACAGCTCGTCGATGAGTTCCCGGGCACCCTCCGTCGTCATCTCTGCGGTGCCCCTGATCTCCGCGTACTCGTACGGCGAGTCGGGGTCCTGGACCACGACGCTCACCCGCGGGTCGCTGTCGATGTTCTTCTTCTTGCGCCGGTCGACGGTGGTGGAGACGAGGAGGTGATCACCGTCGCGCTTGACCCACACCGGGGACAACTGAGGGCTGCCGTCGGGCTGGATCGTGCCGAGGACGACGAAGACGGGGCGGTCGAGCAGGGACTTGAGCCGGTCGGACAGGACGGCGGCGGGCATGGGTACCTCCGGGGCCTGGATCACTGGTGACTCCTCGGATACCCTCGCACGCTCTCAGCTCACCCGCACCACGAGCGCCGTCGCGACCGCCATCAGCCCTTCGCCCCGCCCCGGGAAGCCGAGGCCGTCCGTCGTCGCGCCCGAGACCGAGACGGGGGCGCCCGCCGCCTCGGAGAGGATCTTCTGGGCCTCGTCGCGGCGCTTGCCGATCTTCGGGCGGGGTCCGACGACCTGCACCGCGATGTTGCCGATCCGGAAGCCCGCCGAGCGGACGATCCGCGCCGCCTCCGTCAGGAGCGCGGCGCCCGACGCGCCCGACCACTCGGGGCGGCCCGTGCCGAAGTGCTGCCCCAGATCGCCGAGCCCGGCCGCGGAGAACAGCGCGTTGCACGCGGCGTGCGCGACCACGTCCGCGTCCGAGTGACCCGCGAGGCCCGGCCCCTCGCCCTCCCACTTCAGGCCCGCGCACCACAGCTCCCGCCCCTCCTCGAAGGCGTGGATGTCGGTGCCGATGCCCACCTGCGGCAGCAGCGGTGCCTCAGAAGCCATCGTTCAGCCTCCTGCGCGCCAGGACAGCCTCCGCCAGCACCAGGTCGAGGGGCCGCGTCACCTTGAAGGCCTCCTCGTGGCCGGGAACCACCACAACCGGCAGCCCCAGCTGTTCGATCATGCTCGCGTCGTCCGTGACGTTGTCCGTCACCGTCTCGTGCGCCCGGACCAGCGTGGCGCGGTCGAAGCCCTGGGGAGTCTGCACCGCGCGCAGCCGGGCCCGCTCCGGTGTGGCGACGACCGGTTCCGGCTCACCGGGCGCGTCGGCTGGCTCGACCTCCTTGACGGTGTCGGCGAGCGGCACCGCCGGCACCACGGCCGGCGCGCCCTCCCGTACCGACTCGATCACCGCGTCGACCGTGTCCACCGGAACGAGCGGGCGGGCCGCGTCGTGGACGAGGACGATCTCGTACTCGGGCGGCAGCGCGTCGAGGCCCAGCTTCACGGACTCCTGGCGTGTGCCGCCGCCGGGGACGACCAGGAAGTCCGTCCGCTCGGGCAGAGCGTGCGCGTCCAGCAGCGACTTGACCTCCGCGGCCCCGTCCGGCGGAGCCACGACGATCACCAGGGAGACGGCGCGGGACGCGGCCATCGCGAGCACCGCGTGGATGAGCATGGGCGTGCCGTTCAGCGTGCGAAGCGCCTTGGGGGCGCCCGGACCGAGGCGAACTCCCCGGCCCGCGGCCGGAATCACTGCTGCCGTACGGAGTCCGGTGGGTGAAGGGCGCGAATCGTCAGACATCGGTTCCTGTCAGGTTTGTGTGCTCGACCGGGATGGGTATGGCCCTGGGGGTGACCCCCTGCTCGGGCGAAGCCGAGAGCTGGGGGAGTGCCGGGCGCGACGCCTTGACCGGACCCTTCCGTGACCTCCGGTCGAGCCGGCTGCCCGGGCCCGGCAGGCCCAGTATCGGGGTTCCCCGTCGGCGTACGACATCCGGGCGGGGCTCCACGCCTCGGCACGGCCCCGCCTCCCGGCGTCCGGACTACGCCGCGGGCACGATGTACGGCCCTTGCCTCCGGGCACGAACATGCCGCAGCGCCCGGCGACGCTGTTGCGTCATCGGGCACCGCGGCATGTACATGGGTGCAGTGCACTGGTCCGTCCGCCGCGTACCTGAGGGAGTCGGGCGGGCACTCCTCGAGGGAAGCGGGCGGAGCGGAAGGGCGTCAGGACGCGAGGACCTCGTCGAGCAGCGCCTCGGCCTTGTCCTCGTTCGTGTTCTCCGCGAGGGCCAGCTCGCTCACCAGGATCTGCCGGGCCTTGGCGAGCATCCGCTTCTCACCGGCGGACAGTCCGCGCTCGCGCTCGCGACGCCACAGGTCACGGACGACTTCCGCGACCTTGATGACATCGCCGGAGGCGAGCTTCTCCAGATTTGCCTTGTAGCGACGCGACCAGTTCGTGGGCTCCTCGGCGTACGGCGCGCGCAGCACCTCGAAGACCCGGTCCAGCCCGTCCTGACCGACCACATCACGCACGCCGACGAACTCCGCATTGTCCGCTGGCACACGCACCGTCAGGTCGCCCTGGGCGACCTTCAGCACCAAGTAGGTCTTGTCCACGCCTTTGATCTGGCGAGTTTCGATGGCCTCGATCAGCGCGGCCCCGTGATGGGGATAGACCACGGTGTCGCCAACCTTGAACGTCATGTGACAGGTACCCCTTCCGTGGCTATCCAGGGTAACACGGAAACCGCGTCTTCTGAATGGCGTTTTCGCAGGTCAGGGCATATCTCGGGGCTTGACAACCGCGACAGGAACGTGCTTCGAGGGGGGAGCGGAAGAGGGTATTCGCAGGTCGGAGCGGCTCTGCGGGCGCAGAGAAACCCGTACGTTACACGCGTCGAAGGGCTCCGACCAACGCCCGATCTTCCCTATTTGTCCGGCTCCAAGCGTTCGAGTTCGGCTACTCCGTTCGGTGTCTGTCGTCGCGTACGCGCCGAATCCGGAATTGATCAAGGCGGGTGCCGATCCCCGGATGTTGTCCTCGTGATCGATTTTCGTACCGCCGCCCATTCCTTACCGAAAATCCGCGAGCGGAACCCGGGCGGTTATGTGAATGGCGGACCAGGTAGTGGTCAAAGGGGCTGATGAGGCCGGTGGGAACGGTGAGGTCACCGTGGCCGTGCCAACCCCCGGAGGGCGCCCTCCCGGGACCCGGGCCGTATCCCCCGGGACCGGCTCCGAACCGACGTTTCCGAACCCAGTCGGGGATTGGGGAGGGTCGGGTGCGGCGGCCGGGGAGCGGCTCGGTAACCTATGGCCGCTGACAGACACTTAGGGCGGCTTTATCAGGGGGTCGCCCTGCTCCGCCCACGTACAAGGAGTTGCCGCCGCCGTGAGCAGCAGCCTTCGACGCGGCGCCCTCGCCGCCGCCGCCATCGCGTTCTCGATCGCCTCGCTCGCCGCATGCGGCGCCGGCAACAACAGCCAGACGCTCGAGATCAGGCCGGACAACGCCGCGACCAGCGTCGGCGACATCAAGATCCAGAACGCTCTCGTCATCACCCAGCCCGACCCGAAGGCCACCGGCCCCGCGGTCGTCTCGGCGACCGTCTTCAACGCGGGCAGGACCGACCAGACGCTGGACTCGATCAGCGTGGAGGGCGACGGCACCGCCACCCTCACGCCCGCCAAGGGCAAGGGCAAGGTGACCGTCCCGGCCGGTGGCTCCCTCGTCATCGGCGGCAAGGACCACGCCTCCGCCGTCCTGGACAACCCGGGCGCCGCCGTCCAGAACGGCAATGCGCAGAAGGTCACGTTCAGCTTCAGCAAGACCGGCGACGTGAGCCTGCGGGCGTTCGTGGTGCCGGCCGAGAGCTACTTCAGCAAGTGGGGACCGAGCAACATCCCCTCGCCGAGCGCCCCCGCCTCGCCCACGCGCGGCGCGAGCGCCACGCCCTCGAAGTCGGCGTCGGGCTCGCCCGCGGCGGGCTCGTCCGCCACGCCCGGCGCAGATGCGTCGTCGAGCGCGACGGCGACCGCGTCCGGCTCCGCCGGCCACTGACATCCCGTACATGACGAAGGGCGGTTCCCCCTGCCAGGGGGAACCGCCCTTCGTCATGCGTGCAGTCGCCCGGTCAGGCGGTCGTGCGTCCACGCCGTTTACGCGGTCACGCGGTCCACGACCGGTGCACCCCTTGCACTACGCGCGCGTGGGCGCCCTCCGGGCCGGTACGCGCGCGTGAGGGCCGTTCGCCGGCTTACGGCTCGAACTTGTAGCCGAGGCCACGGACCGTGACCAGGTAGCGCGGGGCGCCCGGGTCCGGCTCGATCTTGGCGCGCAGCCGCTTGACGTGGACGTCCAGGGTCTTGGTGTCGCCCACGTAGTCGGCGCCCCAGACGCGGTCGATGAGCTGCATACGGGTCAGCACGCGGCCCGCGTTGCGCAGCAGCATCTCCAGGAGGTCGAACTCCTTCAGCGGCAGGTCGACCTTCGAGCCGGAGACCGTGACCACGTGGCGGTCGACGTCCATGCGCACCGGCCCGGCCTCCAGCGCGGCCGGCGCCACCTCCTCCGGCTCGCCGCGGCGGCGCAGGACGGCCCGGATGCGGGCGACCAGCTCGCGCGAGGAGAAGGGCTTGGTGACGTAGTCGTCGGCCCCTATTTCCAGACCGACCACCTTGTCGATCTCGCTGTCCTTGGCGGTCACCATGATCACCGGGACGTTGGAGCGGCCGCGCAGCTGGCGGCAGACCTCCGTGCCCGGCAGACCGGGCAGCATCAGGTCGAGCAGGACGAGATCGGCGCCGTTGCGCTCGAACTCGTCGAGACCATCGGGCCCGGTGGTCGCGATGGCGACCTCGAAGCCCTCCTTACGGAGCATGTAGGACAGGGCGTCGCTGAAGGACTCCTCGTCCTCGACGACGAGCACTCGGGTCACGGAAGGACCTCCGGGGCGGGAAGCGGTTCGTACGGGGATGAGACGGTGGTCGACCCGTCGGGCCGGCCGACCTCTTCATCGAGGTCGGACGGATGATCGGTCGCTCGGTCGCGGGCCGCACCCGCCTCCGGCAGCCGCAGGGTGAACGTGGAGCCCTGTCCCTCCGAGCTCCACACCGTGACCTCCCCGCCGTGCGAGGCGGCCACATGCTTGACGATCGCGAGCCCCAGGCCCGTGCCGCCCGTTGCACGGGAGCGGGCCGGGTCGACGCGGTAGAAGCGCTCGAAGATGCGCTCCTTGTCCTTGTCGGAGATGCCGATGCCCTGGTCGGTCACGGCCAGTTCGATCATTTCCCCGCCGGACCCGGACACCCTGCGGGCGGCGATGCCGACGCGGGTACGGGCGGGCGAGTAGTTGACGGCGTTCTCGACGAGGTTGCCGAGGGCGGCGGCGAGCTGGCCCCGGTTGCCCCACACATGCAGGTCGGCGGTGCCTCCGGCGGCCATGGTGATCTGCTTGGTGCCGGCCTGGTGGCGGCAGCGGTCGATGGCCTCGGCGACGAGTTCGTCGACGCGCACGGGCTCGGCGTCCTCGAGGGGATCGTCGTTCTGCACCCGCGACAGGTCGATGAGCTCCTGGACCAGGTTGGTCAGCCGGGTGGCCTCGATCTGCATCCGGCCCGCGAAGCGCTCGACGGCCTCGGGGTCGTCGGAGGCGTCCATCACGGCCTCGGAAAGCAGCGACAGGGCGCCCACCGGTGTCTTGAGCTCATGGCTGACGTTCGCCACGAAGTCGCGGCGCACCGCCTCTATACGCCGGGCCTCGGTGAGGTCCTCGACGAGCAGCAGCACCAGCCGGGAGCCGAGCGGCGCCACACGCGCGGAGACGGCGAGGGCCTCTCCGCGCCCGGTGCCGCGGCGCGGCAGGTCCAGCTCGACCTGGCGTATCTCGCCGTCCCGTCGGGTGTCCCGCGCCATCTGGAGCATCGGCTCGACGGCGAGTTTGCCACCGCGTACGAGGCCGAGGGCATAGGCGGCGGAGCTGGCCTTGACGACGGCGTCGGACTCGTCGAGCACGACGGCCGAGGACCGCAGCACGGACAGCACCGTGTCCACGCCCGGCGGAAGCACGGGGTCGGTGTGCAGGGAAGTGCGGGTCGGACGCTTCTGGTCGCGCTCGCTCCAGCGGAACGCCAGCATGGCGATGACACCGGTGAGCACTCCGGCGATCGCTGCCGCTGCGGCGACCGCCGCGTTCACGTCCATGCACCCAGGTTAGGCATGTCCCGAGACTTACCCACAGCCATCGGAGTGCGACCTCGACCACTCGTCGCCCAGAGTTCACCTTGGAGCCAGTATCGATTCATTTGGGATGCCGGAAACGGTCGCGTACGGACCGGAACGTGGGAGCGTGGGGACCGAAAGAGGCCGTGTCCGCCGTGTTCGCCATGGTGACGACGGGCCCCGGCCCCCGGCCCCCCGAAACAGACGCAAGAGAGGGACACCCTGATGCGGGACGCGTACCACGAGGAACTGGACTCCATCGGCGAGGGCCTGGTCGAGATGGCCCGGCTCGTCGGATCGGCGATCGGGCGCGCCACGACGGCGATCCTCGACGCCGACCTCAAGCTGGCGGAAACCGTGATCGAGGGCGACAAGAAGATAGACGAACTCCAGCACGACCTGGAGGCGCGCGCCATAGCTCTCCTCGCCCGCCAGCAGCCGGTGGCGACGGATCTGCGCATCGTCGTCACGTCGCTGCGGATGAGCGCCGACCTCGAGCGCTCGGGTGACCTCGCCCAGCACGTCGCGAAGCTGGCCCGGCTGCGCTTCCCGGAGCGCGCCGTCCCGCAGGACCTGCACGCGACGATCCTGGAGATGGGCCAGCTGGCGCAGCGCCTGATGGCGAAGGCCGCGGAGGTCATCGTCACCAAGGACATCGACCTGGCGATGCAGCTGGAGCAGGACGACGACGAGATGGACCTCCTGCACCGCGCGCTCTTCCAGCACCTGATCGACGACCGCTGGAAGCACGGCATCGAGACGGCCGTGGACGTCACGCTGCTGGGCCGTTACTACGAGCGCTACGCCGACCACGCGGTGGCGGTGGCGAAGCGTGTGGTGTACCTGGTGACGGGTGAGCACGCCGACGATCTCCAGCCGGACATCCAGCCGGTGACGGGCGTGGAAGGCGCCTGACCACCGGGCGGCCGACCGGGACGGAAGCCCGGCCGGGCTCGAAGGAGCCCGGCCCGGGTGTGGTCGAACCTCCGTGCGCCGTTGATGCGCCTGCCGGAGTGGGCATGAAATGGGCACAGGCACTGTCTCGTCTGACCCGAGGAGGGACCCATGGCCGAGGCCCCCAGCACGCCCGACCCCACGCAGGAGCGCGAGACCCAGCAGCCCGTCGACATCAAGAGCCTCCCCCTGTTCGGCGCGTGCGGCTGCGGCTCCGGCTGCGGGTGCGGGTGCCAGTCGGGCGCCCCCTGCCAGTGCGGCTGACCGCGTAGGGACGCTTGCCACAACCGAAGAATCGGACGCCGAGGGGTTCCGCTCCCATGCGGGACCCCTCGCGTACGTGTGAAACCGACCTTTCTCCGCCCGCTGCTGTCCCGCAGGGACCTCAACCCCCGATGAGGGTCGGCCGACCGCGCCCCAAGAGGCCGGCCGGGTCGTCCGGGCCGGCCGCCGGGAAGAGACGGCGGCGGTCAGGTGCCCGGGCGGGGAGCCCGCAGGTGCCGGCGCCGGGCCAGCTCTTCGTCGTCGACCAGCGTGAGCATGGGCTGACCCGGCTCACACATCATGGTGACGAGGAAACGGCTCCAGGAGTCCGTCCGGTTGTTCCCGTCCTGGTAGTGGATGACATCGCCGCCCGGCTCCCAGAAGGTCTCCCCGGTCTTGATCACCCGCTCCGGCTCGCCTTCCAGCTCGAAGAGCATCTCCCCTTCCAGCATGTAGCCGAAGGCAGGTCCCGAGTGCCGGTGCGGAGGGGTGCCGGGGTCGCCGGGAGGGAACTGCACGAGAACCGTCATGGCCTCAGCCCCCGGCGGAACGAACGGCGGCTCGACCGACTGCAACACGGTGAGCGCCGTCTTCCATGCTTCCGACCGCGGCCGGCTCTCAGCGCTGCCTGCCGCGGACTCATGGTTCGCCATGGTGAGAGACCTCCAGGGCCGGGGGATTCAGGAGAGCCAGTCGCTGTAGTGGGTGGGGGCGATACGGGCGTCACCCTTGGCGACGAGGGCATCGCCGGGGACAGCGGCGAACATGCCGGCGGTGTCGTCGGTGACGACCGTGCGGCCATCGGGGTGGGCGTCCAGGGTGATCCGGCCGAGGTCGTCCAGGGGGAGGACGTCGGGACCCGCGACGTCGAGGGTGCCGTTCAGAGGGGCGCCGGCGGCGACTTCGGCGACGGTGTCGGAGACGTCCTGGGCGGCGATCAGCTGTAGCGGGGTGGTGGGCAGACGGACGATGTCACCCTCGGTGGTCCAGGACAGGACCGCGTCCATGAACTCCATGAACTGGGTGGCGCGGACGATCGAGTAGGGGATCGGCCCGGCCTTGAGGATGTCTTCCTGGAGGACCTTGGCCCGGTAGTAGTCGAGGTCGGGCACCTGGTCCGCGCCGACGATCGAGAGGATGACCATGTGCCCGACCCCGCCCTCGTGGCCGGCGGCCAGGATGTTGTCCATCGAGGTCCGGAAGAACTCCGGGGAGGCGTCGTCGAAGGTCGGGGAATTCGTCAGGTTGACGACGACATCGGCGCCGTCGACCGCCTCGGCCAGGCCCCGGCCGGTGATCACGTCGACGCCCGTGGACATGGAGTGCGGCGCAGCCCGGTGTCCGGCCGCGTTCAGCTTCTTCACGACCTGCGACCCGATCAATCCGGTACCGCCCAGAACTGCGAACTTCGTGTTTGTCGCCATACGCCCAGACTGCGACGGCACAGCGCTCGACGCACGCGGCGGGTGCGGGTCGGTGGAGTACCCCTTTTGGACGAAGCGGGTGGGTGACGGTGTCTCCAGGGCTGCAAGGCGGTGTTCAGCCTGTGCAGCCCTGGACACTTCCGAGCGGAGCACAGTTCTCCGGGGTGTTGCCACGAACCACGGACTGGGTGAGGGTCACCGTGCCGCCGGCTCTGTGGATGCCGCCGCCACTGCCGGGGCCGCCCGTCGCGGCATTGCCCACGACTTTGGAGCGGGTCACCTTCAGCGTGCCTCCGTTCCAGATGCCGCCACCGGAGGGGGCGGTGTTGCCGTACACCGCGGAGCCGGAGACCGTCACCTCGCCCAGGTTGTTGCCGATGCCGCCGCCATCACGGACTCTCGCGGTGTTGTGGTGCACCGCCGAGTGGATCACCGTAACGGTTTGGCCGGCGAGGTAGTTGAAGATGCCTCCGCCATTGTCTCCGGAGTTGCCGAACACGCTGGAGTCGCGCACCGTGAGGCGCCCGTTGTTGTTGATGCCGCCGCCGGCACCCAGTGAGTAGTTGTCCCTCACCGTGGAGCCGATCACCGTCAGCGTGCCTTGGTTGTGGACGCCGCCACCCGGGCCTGACGGCGCCCTGTTGTCTGTCACCGTGGAACGGCTCAACGTCAGCGTGCCCTGGTTGTTGACGCCGCCGCCGAAGGACGCAGCGCGGCCATGAGTGAGGGTCAAGTGGTCCAGGTGAACCTGGGCTCCGCTGCCGACCGTGACGGTGGAGCCTGCCTGTTTGCCGTCGAGCACCGCCCCACTGACGCCGCTCAGGGTCAGGTCCTTGCCGATGGTGAAGGGGCCGGTGCAGGTCCCACTCACCAGCAGGGTGTCCCCCGGTGAAGCGGTGGTGATGGCGGGCTGCAGGGCGTTGGGGTTGGCTTCGCAGCTCACCACAGTCCCCTGGGTAGCCGCGGCTGGGACCACTCCGGTCAGGCTGGCTGCCCCTGCCGCTACCGCTGCGGTCGCCGGACGCACCCAGCGGCGCCGCAGGATCCTGCCTACTTCGTCAAGCATCTGGCTTCTCCTGGCCTTTCAACACATGTCCGGAAAAGGGGTACGTCCACGCGTCGTTCTCTCGCGCGGCGTGAGCACCCCATGACCGCACATGTGCTGCCCCGGCCGGGCAGCGCAACATCGGGGGCGATCGACCTGCCCTCCGAATAGTCCAGCAAACGCGCCTATTCGGACTACGCGGACCAGTCGGGCTCGACCGAGGAGCCGGGCACGTCCTCCTCCTCCTCGCACGCCATCCCTGGTCCGCGGGAAACCCTCAGACCTCAACACCGCCTCCGGGACGCGATCCCGTTTCAGCAGGTCGATGAAACCAGTCGGCTGCCCGATCCTCTGGGCAACCCCGAGAGAACCCCGGTGGTCAATGGGCACCGCAGCCAACGGCGCCTGCCCGTGCTCGGCCAATCCGTGCGGCTGTGGTGTCGCGCGCCCTACCCGCAGATCCGTAGGCGGGTGCACCTCGCCGTCAGCCGCCTGGCGAACCGGGCTCACAGCGCATCGAGTGTGCTCCCCACCGACGGAACATGAAGGCGTACGCGCACCTCATGCCGAGCAGCCGGGACCGCGGCCCGGAAGCTGCCGGTCAGGCGCTCCGGCCGCAGGACCCGGGGCGCTGAGGGCCCGCAGTGGGCCCAGGCCGTGAAAATGCCCCCGACCCGCGCCATAAGCGCAGGCAGGGGGCATGATCACAAAGGCTACTTCTTCTTGCCCTGGTTCTTGACCGCCTCGATCGCCGCCGCGGCCGCCTCCGGGTCGAGGTACCGGCCGCCCGGGGTGACGGGCTTGAAGTCGGCGTCGAGTTCGTAGAAGAGCGGGATGCCCGTCGGGATGTTCAGGCCCGCGATGTCGGCGTCCGAGATGCCGTCGAGGTGCTTGACCAGGGCCCGCAGGCTGTTGCCGTGGGCCGCGACCAGGACCGTGCGGCCGGTCAGCAGGTCCGGGACGATGCCGTCGTACCAGTACGGCAGCATGCGGAAGACGACGTCCTTCAGGCACTCCGTCCTCGGGCGCAGCTCCGGCGGGAGCACCGCGTAGCGCGGGTCATGCGCCTGGGAGAACTCCGAGTCGTCCTCGAGCGGCGGCGGCGGGACGTCGTAGGAGCGACGCCACAGCATGAACTGCTCCTCGCCGAACTCCTCCAGTGTCTGCGCCTTGTTCTTGCCCTGGAGGGCGCCGTAGTGGCGCTCGTTCAGACGCCAGGAGCGGTGAACCGGGATCCAGTGCCGGTCGGCCGCCTCCAGTGCGAGCTGGGCGGTGCGGATCGCACGCTTCTGGACGGAGGTGTGGACCACGTCGGGGAGCAGGCCGGCGTCCTTCAGCAGCTCACCGCCGCGGACCGCCTCCTTCTCGCCCTTGTCGTTGAGGTTGACGTCCACCCAGCCGGTGAACAGGTTCTTCGCGTTCCACTCGCTCTCGCCATGGCGGAGGAGGATCAGCTTGTACGGTGCGTCGGCCATGCCTCAGAGCGTAATCCACGCATTCGCCCCCTCGCGTGGCCGCCCGGGGGGTGGACGGGCGGCTCCTTGTCCGTACGACAGTTGACGGCTTCCGTTAATTCGGTGGCCGCCCCGATCCCCGCCCTCGTAAGTTGTGCTTACTGCTCGAGCCACTTACATCCGTGGGGGATCACGCATGTCACTCGCCACTCTCAGACGCGCCGCCCGGGAGACGGTCTCCGGGCTTCCCCGGGAGTTCTGGTGGCTGTGGACCAGCACGCTCGTCAACCGGCTCGGGGCCTTCGTCGCCACCTTCATGGCGCTCTACCTCACCCTGGACCGCGGCTACTCCGCCTCCTACGCCGGCCTTGTGGCATCGCTGCACGGACTCGGCGGAGTGGTCTCCTCCCTCGGCGCGGGGGTGATGGCCGACCGGCTCGGGCGACGGCCGACCCTGCTCGTCGCCCAGTGCTCCACGGCCGTATCCGTCGCACTGCTCGGCTTCATGCACGATCCGGTCGCCATCGCCGCCGTCGCCTTCGTCGTCGGTATGGCCTCCAACGCCTCCCGCCCGGCCGTGCAGGCGATGATGGCCGACATCGTCCGCCCCGAGGACCGGCTGCGCGCCTTCTCCCTCAACTACTGGGCGATCAACCTCGGCTTCGCCGTCTCCTCCATGGCCGCGGGGCTCATCGCCGAGTTCAGCTATCTCGCCGGGTTCCTGATCGAGGCGGGGATGACGATGATCTGCGCGGTCGTCGTCTTCCTGAAGCTGCCCGAGTCGAGGCCGGCGCCGCTTTCCGAGGAGGCGGGGGACGACGTGCGGCTGGGGACCGTGCTGCGCGACGGCCGTTTCATGAGCGTGGTCGGCCTGTCGTTCCTCGTCTCACTGGTCTTCCAGCAGGGATCGGTGGGGCTGCCGGTGGCGATGGGCCGGGCCGGGTTCACGCCCGCGGACTACGGCCTTGCGATCGCCGTCAACGGCGTGCTGATCGTGGCGCTCCAGATCCCGGTCACCCGGTTCATCGAGCACCGCGACCCGCGCTCGTTGCTGGTGGTCTCGTCCCTGCTCGCGGGATACGGGTTCGGGCTCACCGCCTTCGCGGGGTCGGTCGGGGTCTTCGCGCTGACGGTGTGCGTGTGGACGCTCGCGGAGATCGTCAACGCGCCCACCCAGACGGGCCTCGTCGTGCGTCTCTCCCCCGTGCGCGGACGCGGCCGCTACCAGGGCATGTACACCATGTCGTGGTCCGTGGCCGCTCTGGTCGCCCCGCTGATGTCCGGTGTCGTCATCGACCGGCTCGGCGCACAGTGGCTGTGGGCCCTGTGCGCGCTGGTCGGCACGGGCGCCGCGGCCGGGTACGGGGCGCTGATGCAGCGCCTTCCGGCGCAGGAGACGACGGCGGGGACGAGGACGGAGACGGCCGGCGCGGAGGTCGGCGCGGCCTGAGGGCTCGACCGGAGCCGGACGGCCTGCTCACGCTGATGCGCAGCGGCCGGCTGCGCCGCGAGCAGCAGGACCACCGGCTCGCCCTGCCGATCGGCCGCTTCTGCCCGGCGGAGAGGTGACGGGCTACAGCTCCCGCTGCGCCTCGTACAGATTCCGCGGCCTGACCGCGTCCGTCGTGCCGTACAGCTCCAGCCGGGAGTGCAGGTCGCCCGTGAAGTCGGGGACGTCGATCTGGTCGAACTCGCTGACCTCGTTCAGGCCGACGGTCGCCGACCAGGGGGCCAGCCCGTCGATCTTCATCAGGCCGGCGCGGCCGTTGGTGACGCGAATGTTCCAGTGGGTGAAGCGGGCGCCGAAGAGGGGTCCGGCGGAGGCGTCCCCGCCATGGCGGCCGTTGTTGTCGATCGTGATGTCCGTACGGACGTTCGCGAACGGCAGCCCGCGGTGCGAGTCGAAGGTGCCCATCCGCATGTCGCCGCGCGACCAGACGTTGTACGAGGACAGGCCCTCCACGTTGATGCCGTGCAGCTGGGTGTTCGGCGGGGCCGGGACCGTGCGCTGCTCGATGGCGAAGTCCTCGATCAGGTTGTCGTGCGAACCCTCCCGGCAGAAGTACGGGTGGTGCGAGCCCCGGCCCGCCACGCGCGTGCGGCGCAGGGTGCAGGCGGAGGCGGCGACCAGGCCGAAGCCGTTGTCCACGTGCCGTACGACGACATCGTCCGCCCAGCAGTCGTACGCGCACTGGAACACGACCCCGTTGTAGCCCTTGTCGAGCAGGTGCGGGGACTGGGGGGTCTCGACCGCCTGAAGCGTCAGTCCCTCCACACCGGCGCCGGTCAGCTCCCGTACGTGCGTCGTCAGACGCGGGTCCCACTCCGGCCGCACATCCAGCGGCAGGGGCCGCTCGAAGGTGACCTTCCGGCCCGCCACATGCGCGATGCGCACGGGCCACTCGTAGGGAACGTACGACGTGAGCTTGGTCTTGTCGTCCCAGACGTATGCCTCGGGGCCCGGGCCGCCACCGGACATGTGTTCCAGCAGGGTGTGGCCGGGGTCGTCCACGAGCCGGAGCAGGACGAGCTGCCCCGGCCTCAGCCGGCGCGCGTCGGCGACCGTCACCGTCCAGGAGCCCTGCTTCGCGGGGGACACCGCGGTCAGCGCCTCCCACTCGTCGCGCTTGTTGCCCGTCCAGCCCTCGAAGGGCCACGCCCTGGCCTGTACGGCCGCGACCAGGGAGTCCCAACGCGCCGTCGGCGCCAGCCAGATGAGACCTCCGGCCCAGGACCAGGAGGACTTGTCACCGCCGTACCTGGAGCCGTAGACGCCGATCAGCTCTGTGAGGTTCTTCGTCGCGTACAGCGTCGTACGGCCGCTGCCCGCGCCCCGCAGGACGACGTTGTCGTATCCGATGCGGATGAGGCCGTCGATGCGGAACGTTCCGGGCGGGACGAGGACCGTGCCGCCGCCGGCCCTGCCGGCGGCGGCGATGGCACGGTTGATCGCGGGGGCGCAGTCGGTCGTGCCGTCCGCCACGGCTCCGTACGCGGTCACGTCGGCCACCACGGGGCGGCGGGGGAAGCGCGCCGCCCCGCGGCGGTAGCCGGCCCGGCCGACATACGGGATCTGCGGGTGGGTGAAGGGGGCGCGGACGAACTCGCGCCACAGCGCGGGGACTTCCCCCTTCGGGCCGTTTGGTGCGGCGGCCGTCGCCGGTGTTCCGGTCACGGCGACGGCCGCCACGGCGATGGCGCTGCCGAGCAGGCCTCGTCTGCTGATGTCCGCGTGCCCCATGCCCATGTCCGAACCGCCTTCCGGGACTCCCAGAACCTTCAGGAGAAGACTTCCATGGATGTGAACGACGTTCAGATCGGCGTCGGCAGTGAGCATGCCACGGGGTCCCCTGACCGAGAAAGGGTCGTGCGGGGATTGGTTGGTACGGCCCGAAGGGTCAGCTCTCGGAGCGTTGAGTCAGATGGCTGAACGCGTCCAGATTGCGCGTCGACTCGCCGCGCGCCACCCGCCAGGCGTACTCCTTGCGGATCGCGGAGGCGAAGCCCAGCTCCAGAAGGGTGTTGAAACTGCCGTCCGCCGCTTCCAGGACCGAGCCGAGCAGCCGGTCCACCTCTTCGGGGGTGACCGCGGCCAGCGGCAGCCTGCCCGTCAGATAGATGTCGCCGAGCGGGTCGACGGCGTAACTCACGCCGTACAGCTTGAGGTTGCGCTCCAGCAGCCAGCGGTGGACCGCGGACTCGTTCTCGTCGGGGTGGCGGATCACGAAGGCGTTGAGGGACAGGGAGTGCTTGCCGACGATCAGCGAGACGGTCGTCGACAGCTTGCGCGTCCCGGGGAGCTTCACGACGTACGAGCCGGACTGCGGGCTCTCCCACTCCAGTTCGGCGTCCTTGAGGACCCCTTCGATGACCTGTGCAGCGCGCTGTTCCTCAGCCATGCGGGCAGCGTACGCGACGGGCGTCAGCCGTGGTGCGCGCGCACCCGGCGCCGGTGCGCCCCCACGGCCTCCGTGTACACACCGGCCGTCGCCGAGGCCGCCGTGTCCCAGCCGAACGACTCGGCGTGCCGCGCCGCGGCCCCGCCCATACGGGCGCACAGCCACGGGTCGTCGGCGAAGTCGCGCAGTACGCGCGCGTAGGCGGCGGGGTCGTGTCCCTGGACCAGGAATCCGGTCACCCCGTCCCGGACGGCGACGGGCAGCCCGCCCACCGAGGCCGCCAGCACCGGCGTACCGGCCGCCTGCGCCTCGATGGCGACGAGCCCGAAGGACTCGCTGTACGACGGCATGACCAGGACGGAGGCCGCTCGGAACCAGTCGGCGAGCTGGTCCTGCCCGACGGGCGGCCGGAAGCGCACGACATCGGCGATGCCGAGCCGGGCGGCGAGCTTCTGAAGCCCCTCGGGCTTGGCGAGACCGCTGCCGCTGGGGCCGCCCACGATCGGCACGACGATGCGGGAGCGCAGCTCGGGGCGGTCGTCGAGGAGGACGGCGACGGCTCGCAGCAGCACGTCGGGCGCCTTGAGGGGCTGTATGCGGCCCGCGAAGAGGGGGATCAGCGCGTCCTGCGGAAGTCCGAGCCGGGCGCGGGCCGCGGCGCGGCCGTCGGCGGGCCGGAACCGCTCCAGATTGACCCCCGGGTGGACGACCGCGACCTTGCCGGGGTCGGCCGCGTAGTGCCGTACGAGTTCGGCGGCCTCCTCGGCGGTATTGGCGATGAGCCGGTCCGCGGCGGCCACGATCTGGGTCTCGCCGATCACACGGGCGGCGGGTTCGGGGGTGTCTCCCTCGGCCAGGGAGGCGTTCTTGACCTTGGCCATGGTGTGCATGGCGTGGACCAGCGGAGCCCCCCAGCGCTGGGCGGCCAGCCAGCCGACGTGGCCGGAGAGCCAGTAGTGGGAATGCACGAGGTCGTAGTAGCCGGGGCGGTGGCCGGCCCAGGCCTGCATCACGCCATGGGTGAAGGCGCACAGCTGGGCGGGCAGGTCTTCCTTGGCGAGCCCTTCGTAGGGTCCGGCGTCCACGTGCCGGACGAGGACGCCGGGGGCGAGCTCGACGGCCGGCGGGAGGGCGGCCGTGGTGGCCCGGGTGAAGATCTCGACCTCGATGTTGATGGCGGCCAGACGCTGGGCCAGCTCCACGATGTAGACGTTCATGCCTCCGGCGTCACCCGTGCCGGGCTGGTGGAGCGGTGAGGTGTGCACGGAGAGCATGGCAACGCGACGGGGCCTGCGATGCGGCAGCCGAAGGCGCGGGGAGGCCGCCGCGGTGCGACGCCCGAGCCTGCTGACGTACTGGCTCACGTGGCGTTCCTCCTTGCTGCGGGCCTGCCGCGAGGGCCCGGCACTCCCTCACAACCGTGCGAACGCCAGGGCGGGGCACTCCATTTCCCCTGCGAGCGGCTTTACCGAATCATTACCAGTTTCCGGTCAACCGTTCGACAGCCGGTGGGCTGCGCCGCGCTCCACGGCCTGCCGCGGGGGCCGGAGGCGCCGTTGTCCACAGGCCGGCCCGCGCCCCCGTCCGGCCGCTTACTCTCGTACGCATGTCAACCCGCGCCGCGTCCCGCCCCGTGGGTACGGTGACGCGCGGGACCACCAATCCGAACCGGCTGCGCCGGATGGACCGCTGGATCGCCATGGTCCACGGCGCCGAGCTGCGCCGCACGGCAGACCCGGTGGCCGTCGACCTCGGGTACGGGGCCGCCCCTTGGACCGCGGTCGAACTGCTGCACAGGCTGCGCACCACCGCACCGCGCACCCGAGTGGTCGGGGTGGAGATCGAGCCCGCCCGGGTCGCCGCCGCGCGGCCGTACGCCCGCGAGGGGCTGGTCTTCCGGCACGGCGGCTTCGAGGTGCCGGTGCCCGGTCGCCCCTGCCTCATCCGCGCCGCCAACGTCCTGCGGCAGTACGAGGAGGGGGAGGTCGCCGCCGTCTGGGAGCGGCTGTGCGCCCGCCTCTCCCCCGCCGACCCGGCGACCGGCTCCCGCGGCGGACTGCTCGTGGAAGGCACGTGCGACGAGATCGGCCGCCGTCATGTGTGGGTCGCCCTGGGCCCGGAGGGGCCGCGCACGGTCACCTTCGCCACCCGGCTCGGCTCGCTGGAGCGCCCCTCCGACCTGGCCGAGCGGCTGCCGAAGGCGCTGATCCACCGCAATGTCCCGGGCGAGCCCGTGCACGCCTTCCTGCGCGACTTCGACCGCGCCTGGGCCGCCGCGGCGCCCTACGCGTCCTACGGCGCCCGCCAGCGCTGGATACGCAGCGTCCGCCGGCTGACGGCGGACTGGCCGGTGACCGACGGCCCGGCGCGCTGGCGCCAGGGCGAAGTCACGGTCGCCTGGGGAGCCTTGGCGCCTCGCGCGTGAAACCCCGCCCGACCTGCGGGGAACGATCTTCCTGCCTTCTTCGTCACATGCGCGGGAGATTGCGTGGGAGGGCGACGGGCAGGGCAGGGAGATCGTCGTACCAGGTGCGGCAGGCGGGGGAGTTTTTTGTGCGGATAAGTGCCGCCTCTGTCGCTTTGCCCGCCGACGTGGCACGATCCCCAGACGTCGCAAGTTACCGACGGGAAACCAGTTTTGGGGGCGAAGTATGGGATCCGGGAAGCGGACCCTGACCACGGCGGCCATCGCACTGGTCTGCGCGGTCACCGTGCTGGGCGCGCCGGGAGCCGCCTATGCGAGCGTGAGCCGGCCGGCCCCGGCACCCACTCCGCCCCGCCGGTCGACTCCGGCGGCCGACAAGGACCTGGAAGCGGTCCGCAGGAAGCTGGACGAGCTGTACCACGACGCCGCGGTCGCCACGGACGCGTACAACGCGGCCGCGGAGCAGACCAAGGAGCAGTCGGCGCGGATCGTCGAGCTGGCCCGGGAGATCGTCCGGGGCCAGGAGAAGCTGGCCGAGTTGAAGGACCGGGCGGGCGCCGCGGCGCGGGCCCAGTACCGCGGCGGAGGGCTGCCGCCGGAGGTCAGGCTCTGGCTGAGCCGCGACCCGCAGGAGTTCCTCGACGACGCGGGCACCGTCCGCCAGGGCGAACACGCGGCCAAGGGACTGCTCGCCGAGATGACGCGCACCCAGGACGACTTGAAGCAGTACGCGCGCGACGCCGCCGACCAGTGGAAGAGACTCGACGCCAACCGCAAGGCCAGGGCCGAGGCCAAGAAGAGGATCGAGAAGGAGATCGCCGCCGCCGAGGAGCTCCAGTCCCGGCTGAGGAAGCAGGAGCGGGAGCGACTGCGGAAGCTGGAGGAACAGGCCGCGAAACGGGCGCAGACGGCCTGGCTGGACACCGGCATACTCAAGGACATCGGCACCAAGGCCTCCACGGACGGCCTGAAGGCCGTGCGGTTCGCGACCGACCAGATCGGCAAACCGTATGTATGGGGCGCCGAGGGCCCGAAGTCCTACGACTGCTCGGGACTGACGTCCCAGGCCTGGGCGGCGGCCGGAACCACCATTCCGCGCACCTCCCAGGAGCAGTGGAAGCGGCTGCGGCACGTCGACATCAAGGACATGCGCCCCGGCGATCTGATCATCTACTTCCGGGACGCCAGCCATGTGGCGATGTACGTCGGCGACGGCGTGATCGTCCACGCCCCGCGTCCGGGACGCACGGTGACGATCGCGGGCGCGGGCTCGATGCCGATCCTGGGAGTGGTGCGCCCGGACGCGAGCTGAGGGGCCCCGCATCCCACGTGACGGGCCCCACGTGACGCCGCGCACGCCATCTCCGGCTCAAACCCGCCCCCGACGTGACTTTCGTCATCCCCTGCGCCCCCACCCGTGTCCAACTGCGGTAGGGGATGCGGCATATGACGCTGGCCCGTTACCCGACACCGCGCCGTCGGGCATTCCATTGCGGCCTCGGCTACCGCTATGGTCCCGGTCGGTGGGTCGAGGTCCCTCGCCCCGCCCGTGCCCTCGGGGGGAGGGAAGGAACCCAACACGATGCCCGTACCCGTACCGCGGCAGAGAATGATCCCGGCCGTGGAGAGTGGTCAGGCTCAAGCCGGGCCCCTGTCCGGGATCCAGGCCGCTCCGGGGCCGGCCTCCCGTATCAAGACCCCGGCCGACACGCTCACCCTGCTGGTGATCGAGGACGATCCGACCGGCGCACCGATCGTGCCCGAGATGCTCGACGCGGCGGGCCGCCCCATCCGGCTGCGCACCGCCCGGAACCTCACCGAGGCCGAGCGGCTGCTCACCGACGACGTCCACTGCATCCTGCTCGACCTTGCCCTGCCCGCTCCCGGCCGTGCCGCCGAGGAGGACGACGAGCTGGCCGTGCTGCGGCACGTCCTCCGGCTCGCGCCCCGCCATGCCGTTCTCGCCCTCACCGCGTCCGGCGACGCCGAGCGCGGCGCCGAGGCCGTGCGCGTCGGCGCCCAGGACTACCTGTTCCGCGACGAGCTCGACGGTCGGCTGCTGAGCCGGGCGATACGCTACGCGGTCGAGCGGAAGCGCTCCGACACGGCCGAGCGGCGGCTGACCGAGTCCAGGCTGCGGGCGCAGGAGAACGCCCGTCTGGAACGAGGTCTGCTGCCCACCCCGCTGCTGGACGGCTCCTCGTTGCGCTTCGCGGCCCGCTACCGCCCCGGCCGCTCGCGTGCGCTGCTCGGCGGTGACTTCTACGACACGGTGCGCACACCGGACGGCACGGTGCACGCGATGATCGGCGACGTCTGCGGGCACGGCCCGGACGAGGCCGCGCTCGGGGTGGAGCTGCGCATCGCCTGGCGCGCGCTGACGCTGGCGGGCCTGTGTGGCGACGAGCTGCTGTCCACGCTCCAGCAGGTCCTGGAGCACGAGCGGGACAACGACGAGATCTTCGCGACGCTGTGCACGGTGGACATCGCTCCGGACGGCCGCCGCGCCGGGCTGTGCCTGGCCGGTCACCCGTCCCCGCTGATCGCGCGTCCGAACAGGCCCGCCGAGCTGCTGCCGTACGACAACAACGGCCCGGCGCTCGGTCTGCTGCCGCACGCCCGCTGGCCGCGGATGCAGGTCGAGCTGGGACCCGCCTGGAGTCTGATGCTCTACACGGACGGTCTCATCGAGGGGCGCATCGGCGAGGACGGGGAGCGCCTCGGCCAGGACGGCATGGTGGAACTCGTCCGTCGCCGGCTGGCCGAGGGACTGACCGGTGAGGCGCTGCTGCGCGCGACGGTCAGCGAGGTCCGCGACCTCAACGGCGGGGAACTCACGGACGACGTCGCGGTCGTCCTGCTCGACCGCACACCGCTGCCCCTGCCGTAGCCGCTGGGAGTCCCCGCCGCACCGGGAGTGCGGCCGGGCTACCGTCCGCCGTTGTACGGGCCGTAGGGGCCGTCGCTGCTGCTGCCTCGGCGGCGACGGCCCCAGCCGCCGCCCGAGACCTGCTTGAGCGCGGGCCGGACGTCCACGAAGAACACAATGGTGGCGACGAGGCCGGCGAGCTGGAGGAAGAGCATCGGCACCAGCAGGTTCACGGCGACCGCGATACCGAGGATGATCAGCCAGAAGCCCTTGTTCTGCTTGTCGGCGGCGCGATACGCGTCG
Source organism: Streptomyces sp. NPDC047079 (assembly GCF_040643755.1). Taxonomy (NCBI): domain Bacteria; kingdom Bacillati; phylum Actinomycetota; class Actinomycetes; order Kitasatosporales; family Streptomycetaceae; genus Streptomyces; species Streptomyces sp. NPDC047079. The sequence continues at coordinate 4,625 of NZ_JBEYUZ010000012.1, read as the reverse complement.
TCGCGGTACAGCGCGGCCATCGCCAGTGCCACTACGGCGAGCACCAGCATGGCCAGATAGAGCAGCGACAAGAAGCCGCCGAATGCCGTCATCAGCACAATGCCCACCACCCGGGTCGAGTCCTCTGTACGGCCACCGTACCCGTGTCCCGGCGCCGTGTATCCGTACAACGGGCCGGGCACCAGCGAAGTGCCCGGCCCGTCACCGGTGGCCCGCCCCCCGCGGGGCGGGTCTGACAGTGCTCACTTGGCCGGCGGCGGGGTCTTCTTCGCCACCGGCTTGCGGACCGGCGCCGCCTTCTTCGCCGCGGACTTGTTCTCGGCCGGCGCGGCCTTGGCCTCGCCCGGCTTCTGCTCGTCCTTGACCTCGACGGACTCCGGCTTGCCCTCCACGGCGACGGCGAGTTCCTCGATCTCCTCGGCTGCCTCGCCACGCCAGGTCTTCACGGCCTGCTCGCCGTGCTCGGCGACCTTCTCGTAGGTCTCACGGGCCTTGACCGCGTACTCGGCGGCGACGCCGACACCGCGCAGGGCGAGGTCCTGGGCGGTCTCGCCGAGCTTCTTCAGGTCGGCGTCCAGGGTGGTGCCGAACTTCTTGAGGTCCGAGTCGAGCGAGTTGAGGAACTCGCCGACCCTCGACTGGATGGTCTCCTGCGTCACCTTCACCCGGGCCCCGGCCTCCTTGGCACGGGCCGCGGCCTTCTCCTGGACCGCCTTCGGGTCGGTGTTGCGTACCGCCTCGATGCGGGCCGGGGCCTCGGTACGCAGCTGCTCGACCAGGCCGGGGACCTTCTTGGCCTGCTGGAGGGCCAGGTCGGCGGTGCCGGCGGCGAAGTAGAGCGGGGTCGGGTCGCTGAGGGTCTTACGCAGATCGTCGGTGATGGCCATGGGAACGGTCCTCCCGGTTCGGCTTTCGACTGAGGGTTTTGGGCGGTCCGCCGCTCGTCTTCCGGTCGTAGTGGTCGTCCCGGTCATCCCGGGGCGGCCCGGTCAACCGGCGTTGCGCCGCGGACCGGCATCGCTGCCGTCGGCCGTGCGGGGGCCGGGGGTGTCGGTGCTGTGGGCGTCGTCCGTGTCCGGAGCCTCTTGGGCCACCCGGCCGTTCTCGTCCGCCGTGCCCGCCCGGGCGATCTCGAAGCCGTTCTCCTTGCGGAAGGACTCGTAGATCTGGAGCAGCACCTGCTTCTGCCGCTCGTTGAGCGTGGGATCGGCGAGGATGACGGCACGCGTCGAGCCTTGCTGTCGGCTCTCCTCCCGGTCCCGCTCGGCGTCGAGGATGCCGGCCCGCACGTACAGCGTCTCGGCGGAGATCCGCAGCGCCTTGGCGACCTGCTGCAACACCTCCGCGCTCGGCTTGCGCAGCCCGCGCTCGATCTGGCTCAGATACGGATTGGACACCCCGGCGGCGTCGGCGAGCTGCCTGAGCGACAGCTGCGCGTTGCGCCGCTGTTCGCGCAGATACTCACCGAGGTTGCCGACGTTCAGCGATGCCATGACTCCACTGTGCCCCACGAGTGCTAACAATTGCAAGCACACCGCTTGCAAAAGTGCGCCGCGCCGCGGCCCGCCACGTGTGACTCGTCACGCTAACTGTTGTCCGTTCCCTGTCTATCTGCGGTTTCCCGCCGAGTCTGCAGAGTGAAGTGAACGGGTCCCGGACGATCTGCGCAGCGAGCTGCCCTACCGGCCCGCGAGGAGGATCGGACCGGGTTCTGGCGGGTAACGGGCCGAAGGCTGCGTTCGGTACAGGCGACCGCGCGTTCGCCTAACGGTGGTTTTGTCGGAAGGGACTGCGGCGGTGCCGTGCTGTCTCGTGAAGCCACGGCGAGTTACTGATGCTGGTGCTCTCGCGCTTGGCAGTCAGGATGGCTGGACTTCGTCGAAGAGGGCCAGGGCTTCGGCGGGGTCCGGGCTCACGAGGCGTTCCAGACCGGCCGTCGTGATCTTCGCCCACTTGCCGGCCCGTGCCCACATCTGCCCCTCGAAGGCGCGGACGGCCTTGTCCAGATCTTCAGGGCCGGTGGCGATGGACTCGGCGAGTTCGGCGCCGTCCAGCATCGCGAGGTTCGCGCCGACCCCCAGCGGGGGCATCAGATGGGCGGCGTCACCCAGGAGCGTCACCCCGGGGACATGGGTCCAGGTGTGGGACACGGGCAGGACGTAGAAGGGGCGGGAGACGAAAGCGGTGCCGTGGCGAAGGAGGTCGAGGACGGGAGCGGCCCAGCCGTCGAACAGAGCCAGCAGACTCGATCGCACGGCCTCAACGTCGGTCAGGTCCAGGTTCGTGTGCCAGTCCAGCGGCGCGCGGAATTTGGTGTACACCTTCACGTGGCCGCCGCTGTTGCGCTGGGCGACGAGGCTTCGGTTCACGCCGTACACAACCACGGAACCGTCGCCGATCAACCGGGCAAGGTCAGGGTGGCAGGTGTCGACGTCGTCGAGGGAGGTCTCGATCGACGTGACGCCGGTGTAGTGCGGCGTCACCGACGAGACTGCCGGGCGGACCCGGGACCATGCTCCGTCCGCGCCGACCACGAGGTCGAATGCCTCCTGTCTCCCGTCCGCGAAATGGACCAGTACGCCATCCTGGGTCCCCGGCACCACCTGCGTCACGCCCCGGCCCCACTGGACGTCGAGAAGGCCGAGCAGCAGGTCACGGAGTTGCCCGCGGTCGATCTCGGGATTGGCTCGGTCGTCTGGACGGGGCCGCCAGTCGCGCAAGACGGTCCCGTCCGTGTCCAGGATGCGCATGGCCTGCCCTTCGGGACGGGACAGCGCCTGGAACTCCGCCAACAGCCCCGCCTTGTCCAGTGCGAGCTGGCCCATCCCTTCGTGCAGGTCCAGCGTGCCGCCCGGGGGGCGGGCGTCGGGGGTGGAATCGCGTTCGAGGACGGTGACGGGGTGGCCGTGGCGGTGCAGGACGCGGGCGAAGGTGAGGCCGGCAGGACCGCTCCCGACCACTGCGATGCGATGTCTCATGTCGATACACTGTATTGATTCAGTACGATGCATCGCAACGGTACGGTGGTGCCCATGACTGTGTGGGACCGGCCGGAGCCGCCGACTCGCCCCGTGCCGCTCGACCGGGAGCGGATTGTCGCCGCCGCCATCGCGCTGGCCGACGAGGGCGGGCTGGAGGCGGTGTCGTTGCGCAAGGTCGCCGGCCGACTGAACGCCGGGCCGATGCGGCTGTACGGATACATCTCCACCAAGGAGGAGCTGTTCGACCTCATGGTGGACGAGGTCTACGCCGAGATTCTCCCCGAGGAGCAGCCCAGTGACTGGCGGGAGGCGCTGCGCATCCTCGCCCACCGCACCAGGCAGGCAACTCTCCGTCACGAATGGCTGGCCGACCTGCTCGGCCGCCGCCCGGCCCTGGGTCCGAACGGCCTCGCCGTGACCGAGGCCACGCTGGCCGCCCTCGACGGCCTCACCGACATCGATACCGTCATGCGAGCCGTGGAGACGGTCAGCGCCTACTTCACCGGCGCGATCAGGCGCGAGATCACGAACCTACGGGCCGAGCGCGCCACGGGCCTGTCCAAACACGACTGGCAGCGCGCCCACGGCCCGCATGTGACAAGAATGCTGGCCACGGGCCGCTTCCCGGCGCTGGCCAAGGCCGTGTACGACGGCACGGATGTGGACGCCGAGACATCCTTCGCGACCGGCTTGGACTGGGTCCTCGACGCCGTGGCCGCGAAACTCACCCGGCCGTCGACGTGACGCTCAACTCCTGCCGAATGTGAGCGAGGTCGGGGTTCGGTGTCCACGGGCCGTGCGGGACTTGCGCCGCCACCACTTCATAACACTGCCCAGTGGCGGGGGATCGCGCCGGACTAGGTAATCACCTGGACGAGGGGTTTGGTCCCAGTCGAGCTGCCCGGTCCCTGCCGGTCTGCAAAGTGGCATACATGGGGCTGGGTGTGCTGGAGGGGACGAAGCCGTCACAAGTAGACGGCTTCGAGGTCGGCTGGCGAGACGACCAGGGTGAATATCGGCTGCCGTTGGCGGATGCGGTCTCGGTGCCGTTCGAGGCCGGGCGGCCGGTCCGCGACTTCCCGTCATATCGCGGGCAGCGGCATTTCCCTGGGTTGTATTGGTCGTCGACGACCGGTGGGCACGTGGGATTCGAGTCCTGGCTGGAGCGGGATCACGCGATGCTGCTCGACTTCACGCCACAGGTGATGGGGCTGCTGTCGCAGCCGTTGTGGCTGTTCTGGGAGGACGAGCGGGGCAAGCGGGTCTCGCACGCTCCGGACTACTTCGCTCGGTTCAAGGACGGGCGAGGGCTGGTGGTGGACTGTCGGCCCCTGGACCGGATCGACGCACGGTCGGCGGCCAAGTTCGCGGCGACACGGGCGGCTTGTGAGGCGGCGGGGTGGGGATACCGCGTCGTCGGCGAGGTGGATCCGGTGCGGATGGTGAACGTCCGCTGGCTGGCGGGATACCGGCATCCACGGCACGGGGCCGATGAGGGGCTCGCCACCCGGTCGCTCGCCCTGTTCTCGATGCCGTCGCCGCTGGTGACTGAACCGCCCCGGGTTCGGTAGAGATCTCAGATTGTGGTTGTGACCTGGGGTTTCGTGAGTTCCGTGTAGTAGTTGGCTTCGTACTCGACGGGCG